>NZ_JAUBRJ010000011.1:50798-139619 GCF_036701805.1 Microcoleus sp. N3A4 | reverse complement strand
GCCTTTCTCAAAAAGATGAGGTATGACTGACAGCTTACATAACCAGCCAGACTAAGAGGGCTGAAGCCCAACAACGTCCGCGAATCTTTCTGAGAACCGCTATATATTTTGTATGAGTTGGGATCTGGCATAGAGTTGCATTTTTTCTTTAAGTTCTCTCTGTTGATTTGAAGCCAAGGTTATTTTAGCAAATGATACGAACCATAACTCAAAACTCCCCTGTCCACTCCCAACAATGAAGTTTCCAGCAATCTCCTGCAACCGCAACAGCGGCCACCATATCTGAACTGGGAATTAATTCTATTAAAGACCATCTCGATGCTTCTTCGGGGTTTTCTTCAACATTTAATAGCGCTGCTGGTTCTCCTGGTGCGAGGGTGACATCAAACTGATTCAGGGGAATAGAAAGTCCTTTACCGACTGCTTTGATATAGGCTTCTTTGCGAGTCCAGCAGGTGAAAAAAGCTGTGGGTTGGAGATGCTCTGGGAGCGAACGCAGCACTGAGCTTTCTAAAGGTGAAAAAAACTTTTCAGCAATCTCCAGATAAGGAAAGTTGGGATTTATGCCTTCAATATCGACACCAATCTCTCGATTTTTGGTAATAGCAATTAGAGCCATTTTCCCAGAGTGAGACAAATTGAAACGCAGGGTATTTCCACCTTGGGCGGCGATGAGAAAGGGTTTGCCGTAGGGATTGTAGTCAAAGCGCAAAATGTGAGAACTTATGTTAAGATAGCGACTCAGAATCGCTCTCAGCGCGCCACGACTTACAATAAATTGCGATCGACCTTTGGGAAAGTGAAAACCCTCGGCTTTTGTCCGCTCGTCTGTAGAGAGAGTCTGTTGTAAACTCTCCAAGCAAGATTCTGTTTGAGCTAGAGAGACGCGCCAAACATGAATTTCGCCCAGATCCAATGTCAGGTTTTGCGGTGGAGAATTCCACGAATCAAAAGCAGCAATCATGTATTTATCTTCTCTTGTGACTCACCTCATGCAGCATTCCCAGAAACAGGCAAGATGCTTGTTCTACTTTTAGAAACAGGCAAGATGCTTGTTCTACTTTTAGAAACAGGCAAGATGCCTGTTCTACAACAGATGAATTGCAATGCCAAAGGTTAATTAATCCAGGTTTGTACAACCTTGCCCGCTAATTGCTGCCCCAACCAAGGCGTATTTGCCGATCGCGACTTCAGACTTTGCCCGTCAACAGTCCAACTCATTTCCGGGTCGAACAAAATCAACTCAGCAGAGACACCAGGCGCAACCGTGGCAGGGGTTTGTCCGAGACAAACGGCAGGCCCTGCGCTCAACACTCGCCACAGTTCCAAAGCCGAAAATTCGCCAGTTTCTACCAGTCCGTGCCACAGTAAAGGCAAAGCTAATTCCAAGCCGATCGCCCCGGGCGGACTATCAGCAAAAGCAACGGTTTTCTCCTCATAAGTATGCGGGTTGTGGTCGATCGCGATCGCATCAATTACGCCATCTTTCACAGCTTGAATCAGCGCTAATTGGTCGCTCAGATTGCCTAACGGCGGTTCTAGGCGTAAATTCGGATCGTAAGGAAACAAAGCAGTCAGAGCATTTTTCCCGCCGGAATCTTTAGAGTTTCCTGAAATTGCCCCAACATTCAACAGCAAGTGCATCCAAGTCACACTCGCAGTCACCGGCAAACCCCGCGCCTTCGCATCTCGAATCAATTCCACGCTGCGCGCCGTAGAAACGCGCATAATGTGCACCGGAGTGCCCGCAGATGCCACCAACTCCAGGATTGCCGCCAAAGCCGAAGTTTCCGCACTCGCCGGAATTCCAGGCAAACCCAAGCGCACCGACACCGCACCCTCCCGCGCCACGCCATTTCCTGCCAAAGTTCGATCGCACGGCCACAAAGCCACAGACTTGCCCAAAGGCTTGATATACTCCAGCAAACGCCTCACCAGAGCCGGATTAGACAGCGGCAAACCGTCCGCAAAACCCACCACCGCAGAGGAGGCCAGCTCGCCCAACTCCGCCATCTGCTGCCCTTTAACGCCCGCTGTCAGCGCGCCCCAAAAATACAAGCGGGGCAGACCGGGCGACAAATTGCGGATATGTTGCTGCAACAAAGCTAAACCGGCCAAATTGTCAACAGGCGGCGAGGTATCCGGCAAAATCGCCACTCGCGTAAAACCCCCAGCCGCGGCAGCCTGCATCAAAGATTCCAGCGTTTCCCGTTCTTCAAAACCCGGTTCACCGCTGTGACTGTAGATATCGACCAATCCCGGCCCTAAAATTAGTCCCTGAGAATCTCGTACTTCGGTGTCGATGGGAATCTCGGTAATTTTTTCTTCGATTGTTTCGATCTGATTTTCTTTAATTAGAATATCAGCGATGCGATCGAGCTTTGAAACTGGATCTAACACTCTTACATTTTGTAGCAGTTCGCGACTCATAACTTACAATTCACAATCAAATCAGCTCTTCATCAAAATTATTCATCTCTCTTGTCTCCCTCTGCGTTCTCTGCGTTCTCTGCGGTTAAATCATTCCGATCCAACAGAAAACCATATCAAACATAAAAAGTCAAACATTTCAAAACTCATATCATGTCGCGTAAAATAACGCCGATCGGGTTTGTAGTGAAGACTGAAGTCCTCACTACAAACCTATTACAGTGCTCCGGCTGCTGTTTGGTCAAAAACGCCGCCGCTCAAATGAGTTGTGACATTCATCGCCTGCAATACCGGCAAACCATCCGGGCCGTGGGGATAATCTATGACGCTAACCGCGCCGTTTCCTTGTTTGAATTTCCAGAAATGTTCGGGTTCCAAACCGAATAGATGGCAGAGAATAGCTTTGTTAATGGCATCGTGAGCAACGACAATCCCAGTACCGGAAACTGATTGTACGATTTCTCGCCAAGCTGCGATCGCCCGTGTCCAAACTTGCTGCAAATTTTCTCCTTCGGGCATTTGCACATTTTCAGGAGATGTTTTCCATTCGTCGAGCAAACCCGG
The DNA here is from genome assembly GCF_036701805.1 of Microcoleus sp. N3A4. Taxonomy (NCBI): domain Bacteria; kingdom Bacillati; phylum Cyanobacteriota; class Cyanophyceae; order Oscillatoriales; family Microcoleaceae; genus Microcoleus; species Microcoleus sp. N3A4. The sequence continues at coordinate 136,625 of NZ_JAUBRJ010000011.1, read as the reverse complement.
ATAGGATTGTTCGATTTCTGATTCAAATTTTCCTTCCCAAAGTCCGTGGCTGATTTCTCTCAACTCATCGCGGAGTTCCAGTTGCAAACCGCCGTGATATTGGAGAATAATTTCCGCAGTTTCTTTCGGGCGCAGCATCGAACTGCTGATTGCAAAATCTAATTTTACATCCTTGAGAAATTCTGCCGCCCGCCGGGATTGTTCGCGACCGTTATCGTTGAGAGGTACGTCTATTTGGCCCTGAAATTTACCTGCTTTATTCCAGTCGGTTTCGCCGTGACGCACCAGCAACAAGCGCGGGCCTTGGTGTCCGTCCCTCGGCTTGGGAAAAATTTCCCCGGTATGGGAAGTTAAATTGAGCGATTCTAATTGAACTGCAACTTTCTTTTTTGGTTCTCCGAGTTCGTCGTTGGTAACAGGGGAAGTTCCAAAATTAATGACGCTAATTCCGCAATTTGACTGTTGAATTGATTGATAGTAATCCGGGGTAATTTCCGACGCGGTGGCGATGAGAGCGCGGTTGATTCCGTTGTGACCTACTACTAGAATTGTGCCGTCCCGGTGGCGCGATAAAAGTTCTTGCCAAAAATGACGGGCGTTAGCAAAAATTGCCAATACGGGAAAGTGTTCGATGTCTCCGTCAGCAGATGGCAGTTTCATGGAAAATTTGTCTGGCTGTCTTTGCCACTGCTGATATGCTTCGGGGAATTTGTCGATCGCATCTTGGCGCAGCATTCCTTCCCACAGAGGCAAATCGATTTCCATCAAATTATCAGTTGGCTGGAGTTGTGGCGGATTTGTCAAGCGCGACAGGATGATTTCCGCTGTTTCTTTGGCTCTTTGCAGGGGACTGGTATAGGCGGCATCAAAGGCGATACTGCTGAGTGTGTCGCCTACTTGCAGGGCGGCGCTGCGGCCTGCTTCTGTCAAAATTGATTTATCGAGGCGGCCTTGGATGCGGCGTTCTTGATTGTAGGTGCTTTTGCCGTGACGGACTAAGATAATGCGAGTCATTCGATTTTAGATTTTAGATTTTAGATTTTAGATTTAGCCTGTTACCCCGCTGCGGGTGAGCGGTACGCACCTTACCCATATATGGCGGGTCAAGGATTTGTGGCGTAAGTCTTGTTGAGGCGAGTCAAAAAGATGAGCCAGTGAAATTTTACCAGTTGTCGGGATACTCTCGTCTGCAACGACCTATGATTAAAGACGGAAAAGATTTAGCCACGGATTCGCGCGGGACGGAAAACGAGGAATGACACTGAAGCGGGTGATTTTAGGTATTTTAACGGCGATCGCGATCGCCCTGGTCGGTTTATCTTTACTTGCTAGTTGGAACCAGCCGCAAATTCAAAGCCGGCTGGAACTCTACCAGACAAATTTGCTGCTGCACGCCTCGGAGTGGCAAGGAGAAAATAATCAAAGTGCTAATTTAAGTTCGGCGCGCAACAATATTGTCGGTGCAGATCCTTTAAATACGGCTTTGACGCAGTATCAAGAAGCGCGAGACTCGACTCGCAAAACTCTCGAAACAACTCAATCACAATTTAAAGAAATTCAGTCTGCCATCGCCTCCAAATCTGAAGATTCTACTCTAAAATTGGCTCAACAAAAGGCTTTGTCAGAGTCGAGCGCTCAACAGTCAACTTTGCTAAACGAACTTGACTTGCGCTTTGGAATTTTGCAGGTAAGCAGCGGCAAAACTGAGGTAGCGATCCAAACTTGGAAACCTTTAGTTGAGCGGTATGATACTCAAATTGATGACGATGCTTCGGCGGCAACTGCTAAAGTTTTAACGGGAATTTGGAGCAATCCGGCTCAATTGCTGCCGGATGCCGAGCCGCGCATTCAAAAGTCTTTGGATGGCTGGTTTCGCTATCGCGCTCTCGCTCAACTTTACAAGCTGCAAGAACGTTCTAAAGAGCTGGCGGCGCTGCAAGCAGCAGAGCAAGTAACGGCCCAGCAAGCTGTAGAAAAGCTGGCAATTATAGTTGGCGTTCCGGCGATATCACTTTGTATTGGCACGGTTTTGCTGGTTGGTTTGACTGTGCAGTGGCTGTTGCAGCGGAAGCAGTTACATACAGCAGGTTCCGGGCCGCTGTTGGCGCGAAATGCGAGCTTGACTTGGGATGTGCCTTGGGACGGCGAGATTGTTTGGCAGGTGCTTGTGGTCGGCTTTTTCTTTGTGGGGCAAATCTTGATTCCCTATTTGTTGCTGCCGGTTTCTCTGGCTGTTTTAAAACTCAATCCTGCTACTTTTGACCCGCGCGATAAGGCTTTTTATATCTTTGCTACTTATCTGTTGCTGTCGGCTGGGGGGCTTTCGGTACTGTATTTTTCGGTCAAGTCTTTTTTGCCTTTGCCGGAAGGTTGGTTTCGGATTAATTGGCGGGGAAATTGGTTTTTGTGGGGTTTTGGCGGCTATTTTGTTGCTTTGCCTTTGGTAGTTTTGGTGTCGCTGATCAATCAGCAATTCTGGCAGGGACAAGGTGGCAGCAATCCGATTTTGCCGATCGTCCTCGAAGGTAGGGACAACGTGGCTTTGGCGGTGTTTTTCGGCACTGCTGCGATCGCCGCTCCGGTTTTTGAGGAAATCGTGTTTCGGGGCTTTCTACTGCCTTCTCTGACTCGCTATTTGCCTGTTTGGGGGGCGATCGCTGCTTCTGCTTTCTTGTTTGCGGTGGCTCACTTGAGTGTTTCTGAGATTCTGCCTTTGGCGACTTTGGGTTCGGTTTTGGGGTTTGTGTACACGCGATCGCGCAATCTCCTCGCTCCCATGCTTCTGCACAGTCTTTGGAACAGCGGTACTCTCCTGAGTCTGTTTCTTTTGGGCGGCGGCGCCACTTAATTCGGGCGATTGTTAATAATTGTGAATTAACCTTGCTTTTTTCACGAGTTTGAGCAGTGGCGAGTTCTTACCCGAAATCAGGACACGGCAGTGCCGTTTCCCTACAATAGATCGCGGTAGGGAAACGGCACTGCCGTGTCCTCTATATCATTCCGCCGCACCTGATATGAAATTCACTCGCAAATCTTGAAGTTAAACGGAAAAACTTGTCTTAACATAGAAGTAATATCTTGTCCCGTTTTTGTGGATGGTCGCACTAATGAGCAATTTGAACAGCCGCAAGTTAGAGGCAACGCCGAGTTGGATGCGTTTCGCACCCTACGCAGCCCTAGGCATTTTAATATTTTCTCTCAATTCAGGCAGCGAACTCAATTATTTCTTGAGAGGCTACTTGGTGATTCTAGAGGCTCAAGCCGGTATAGTTCTGCTGTATTTTGCGATGTCTAAGTTTCGCAAAAACCCAAATAAATGAGTAAAAATTAGTAAGATTACTTAGCTCGATCGTTAAAGGTCGATCGTTAAAGGTCGATCGCGGAAGTTCAAATAAAAAAACTGGGGAAAGTAAAAATGGTAAAAGATAAAACCGTAGCAGTTGTGTTAGCTTTCTTTGTAGGAGGTTTCGGAGTTCACAAATTTTATTTGGGCAACAACTTAGCAGGGGTATTATACTTGCTATTTTCTTGGACATTAATTCCGTCACTGATCGCATTTTTCGATTTTCTCGGTCTGCTGCTGATGTCGGAACAAGCTTTTCAGGTACAGTTCAATGGCGGTACGTTGCCGTCGGGGTATGCTCTCAGAGCGGCAAAAGATGTTACTGGGGCGATCGGCGAATTGAAAAAACTTTACGATATGGGCGCAATTACCGCCGAAGAATACGAAGAAAAACGTCAAAAACTGCTGCGAGAATTGTAATTAAGAAGGTAGAAGGTAGAAGGTAGAAGGTAGAAGGTAGAAGGTAGCCCACTCTTAAAAAAGTGGGATTGAAATAAGTGTGAGATCGCAACTATTTAAGGAAAAAATTAAAGTGTCTCAAGATTTATACTGGCTGCGTAAAACTCCAAATTGGGTGTGGTATGCTTTTATTCCCTACTTCGGCGGATTGGCGATCGCCTATGCAGGCCAAAAGTCAAATATTCGCAGTTGGATGGGATGGGGTGTTGGCATTACTTTAGCAGCACTAGCGGTATCTTCTTCAGTTAATTTGGGTACGATCGTTTGGATCGCTCAAATTGTCACTGCTTTTAGTTTGAAAAAGCGCTATCTCATCAAAACCGCACCCAGAGGTTTACTGGTTCCTGCAACTGCGACAAATGCTGAAGAACTAGCAAATGTGCGCGGCAAAATAGATATTAACGAGTGTACCAAAGACGATATGGTCAGAATCTTGGGTTTGCCGATCGTCTACGCCAACGATATTGAATCTTTGCAAAACGAAGGCTACATTTTTACCCACGCCGAAGAATTATCTGAAATAGCCGGAGTTCCCGAAAGTCACGTCAGACGCATCGCCCCGATGATTTGCTTCAGCTACAATTATCAAAAAGAATCGCAGTTTACTTGGAAACGGTTAAATATTCTTTCGCCGGAAGAGTTAATCGCCAGCGGTTTAGATCGGGCTGTTGCGGAAAAAATAGTTAGAGAAAGGCAGAGAAAAGGCGCTTACAAATCAGTTGTCGAAGTCAATCGGCGGACAGGACTGCCTTTTGATTCCTACCGCCATATTTGTTAATTTGCAGTTGTTAGCACGAACAGCTTATGACAACAAAATTAGAAGTTTACAGACAAAAATTGTACGATACAGATTACCTGAGATGGATTGAAACCACCGTTGAAAAGTTGCGGGTTCGCGACAATTCATATTAAATCCGGTAGCATCGGAATTATAAGAGTGCGAGCGTCCTCGCTCGCTATTTACAGCATATTCCATGTATATGTAGTACACACAATCTTGTAGTAAGGTGCGTCGCCACCCGTCTATCTGCAAGTTCCATTTAAAAAGTCGCAGATCCGCACCCAGAGGATTAACATCACACAATATAAACATAGTGGCTACTGTACTTCATCAACCACCGAATATGCTGTAGGTAGCGAGCGAGGACGCTCGCACTCTCGTCGAGAGTGGTAATTCTCCTGCACTTGCTCTCGCGGCAATTTCAACCGGATCGAAGAAGCGGTAGTTGGAAAGCCAGCATTATCGAACATCGCAGACGCATTCGCAAAGCTCTGAAAGATTCCCCCAGTCTAAAACCATATTTTGAAGAGGTATTGGCTGAATGCTATGCGGATGCAGCAGAACAAGCAAGTGCTGAAACTGGATTGCTTGTAGAGACGTTTCCGCAATTATGTATCTACACTGCTGTCGAGGTTCTAGATTCTGAATTTTTGCCAGATTTTCTGCCAGATGAGATGATTCAAGGGTAGCATGGCAAAAAACTCGATCGCCTCCTGGTAATTGACATTCAATGCACCTGCTGGCAAAAATCTCCCCCAGCAGGCAGGGCCAGGGAAATAATTAAAAAAGTATTTATCCTCTTGACATTTACACAATATAATGATATTAATATATGTTTGTTAAACTCGTACTTTTCCCTAGCATCAACTCCAATCGGGGGATAATACCATTTTAAATTTGAGAATTGGGAATTGGGAATGACTCGTGACGATCGGGGTTTGAAGCTTGCCTGCAGTTGCATTATTATTTTGAACTGGTATCCTATCAGAATTATTATTGAAACGCAGAACGACACAATAGTAGCAGTACCGCTAAAATCACACTTATGTCTGACTCTCCTCCATCCCAAATCTCCCCAGAACCCGCACCCTCCAGTGCTGCTACCGACGAAAACCGCACTGCCAAAACTCGGCAAATGTTGGGCATGAAAGGGGCCGCTAGCGGGGAAACATCGATCTGGAAAATTCGCCTGCAACTGATGAAACCGATTACCTGGATTCCCTTAATTTGGGGCGTGGTGTGCGGGGCGGCGTCTTCTGGAAACTATGTTTGGAACCTAGAGAATTTCTCGATCGCAGCAGCTTGTATGTTGATGTCAGGGCCGTTGCTGACCGGGTACACTCAAACTTTGAACGATTTTTACGATCGCGACATCGACGCCATTAACGAGCCCTACCGTCCGATTCCCTCCGGGATTATCTCGATTCCCCAAGTAGTAACGCAAATTTTGGTATTATTAGCCGCAGGCTTTGCGGTGGCTTATGCTCTAGACTTGTGGGCGGGTCATGAATTCCCCACAATGACTGTTTTGACTCTCGTCGGCGCGTTTCTAGCTTACATCTACTCTGCGCCACCGCTGAAACTCAAGCAGAATGGCTGGTTGGGAAATTACGCCCTGGGTGCTAGCTACATTGCCCTGCCTTGGTGGGCCGGTCAAGCTTTGTTTGGTACACTAGATCCGACCATTATGATTTTGACCCTGTTTTACAGTTTGGCAGGGCTGGGGATTGCGATCGTCAATGATTTCAAAAGTGTTGAGGGCGATCGGCAATTAGGGTTAAAATCTTTGCCAGTGATGTTTGGCATCGGCACCGCAGCTTGGATTTGCGTGTTGACGATCGACATATTTCAAGCTGGGATTGCAGGCTACCTGATCAGCATTCACCAAAACCTTTACGCTGTCATTCTGCTGCTGCTGATAATTCCCCAAATCACTTTTCAGGATATGTACTTTTTGCGTAATCCCCTGGAAAATGATGTTAAATATCAGGCAAGTGCTCAGCCTTTCCTGGTTTTGGGTATGCTGGTAGCAGCCTTGGCACTGGGTCGTGCGAGTTAAGCAGAGTTTTGAGGTTTGAGTTTAAAATTTTTTGAATTAAAAAAATATAATTCACTTCTCAAAAAAATACCAAACTCCGCAGCGTTAAGAAAAGTTTTGAATTTTGAGTTGTGAATTAAAGAGTTTTTAATTCAAAAAATCTAATTCAAGGCAGCGTGTTATTCAAGAAAAAATGTCGAATTAAAAATTAAAAATTAAAAAAGCTAGCTTTTTTTAATTTTTAATTTTTAATCGGACTTGATGAGGTTTGAAAATCTGAACGTGGCAGAATTTTTCTCAAATATTAAAGATAAATTGAGCAAAGTCACTAACGCAATAAGCGGTAATTCCGATCGAGAACCGCCGAAGGCTGCAAAGGGCAATAAGCTCAACTCGCCGAAATCGGAGGCGGAATTTTCTACAGGGACAACGGCCCAAGGATCGGAGTATGTGGTAGAAGAAGATCCTGCACCCATAGAAGAGTCGGAATTAAATTGGGAATTAGACCCGGAAATTCAAAGGTATCAAATAGTTAAGCGCGATTGGGAAGGGTTGAAGCGCTTAATCGCTTGGTTGGAAATTGAACCTCAAGTTACCAGCTTGCAAACCAAGGGAAAAGAATTGTTGCGGCCGGGATTAAGTTTGCTGGAAACTAAATTCCCCCAAAAATCGGATAGTAGCGAATTGCCGGAAAATAGCGAATCGCAGACAACCGAAATGCCGGAAAATAACGAACTTTCGGAAAATAGCAAACTTCAGGGAAAGTTAAAAAAAATCCTGTCCCGCCCCCCTAGATTTTGGATAGGAATAGGTGTTGCCAGTCTAGGCGGGGGCGCTTTAATCTACTGTTTGTGGATTTTGCACACCTTAGACAAAGGTTTGCCGGATGTTAACGATTTGTCAGCGTTTAACCGCGACGGAACGCTGACAATTAAGGCGGCAGACAATACGATTTTGTTACAGTCGGGGCCTGCAACTAGAGAGAAACTGAAACTTAAAGAAATTCCCGAACAGTTGGTTAAAGCTTTTATTTCCATCGAAGACCGCCGTTTTTACGAACATCGCGGGGTGGATTATCAAGGTATTGTGCGATCGATTGTTTCTAATCTGGTGGCGAGAGATTTAGTGCAGGGCGGCAGTACAATTACGCAACAATTGGCTCGCGTTGTTTTTCTCAATCAGGAAAGAAGTATTAGGCGGAAGGTTCGGGAAGCTCTTTTAGCTCAGAAGATAGAGCGAGAGTTGAATAAAGATCAAGTTTTAGAAAGATATTTAAATCTGGTTTATTTGGGTTCGGATGCTTACGGGGTGGCAGATGCGGCTTGGGTTTTCTTTAGCAAAACAGTCGATAAATTAACTTTGGCAGAGATGGCAACTTTGGCGGGTTTGCCGCCGGCACCGAGCGAATATTCGCCTTTGGTTAATCCGAATATTGCTAAACAACGCCGCAATATTGTGCTGCAACAAATGCAGGAAGCGAAGGTAATTACAGAGGCTCAGGCGAAGGAGGCTATGGCGGAACCTATGGCGGTTAAACCAAGTCCGCCGAAGCGATTTAAAGTAGTCGCGCCTTATTTTGCTAGTTACATTCGGAAGGAATTGCCGCGCTATGTTTCTAAGGATGCTTTGGAAGCTGGCGGTTTGACTGTCGAAACCACGGTGGATTTGAAGTGGCAGAAAATAGCGGAACAGGTGGTTAAAGATGCGATCGAAGTTGATGGCCGCAGTCAGGGTTTTGAACAGGCGGCTTTAGTTTCTATGGACACTAAAACTGGGGAAGTTAAGGCCCTCGTCGGCGGCGGAAATTTTAAGGAAAGTCAGTTTAATCGCGCTACGCAGGCTTTGCGGCAGCCCGGATCGACGTTTAAGGGGTTGGTTTATGCGGCGGGCATCGGGGCGGGTTTTTCGCCTTACGACAGCTATGAAGATGAGCCAATTATTATCGACGGCTATCAACCCAATAATTACGGGAAAAAGTTTAGCGGTTGGCGATCGATGTCGGACGCTTTGAGGGCTTCGGTGAATGTGGTAGCGGTGAAGGTGTTGATCGATGTCGGGTTTGAACCAGCAATCAAATTAGCCCACGATATGGGAATTAAGTCTAAATTAAGTCCGATTTATTCTTTGGCTTTGGGATCTTCTGAGGTGAATTTGCTGGAGTTAACTAATGCTTACGGTACTTTAGCGTCGCAAGGTAATTTTATTGAAGCCCACGGAATTAAGCGGGTGATTAATCAGCGGGGAGATGTGATTTATCAGGCTAAATTTAAACCGAAGCGGGTTTTGGATAAGGATAGTGCTGCGATTACTACTTGGATGTTAGAGGGTGTGGTGACTGGGGGTACGGGCGGGCCTGCTGCTTTGCCCGATCGCGCTGTTGCCGGCAAAACTGGTACTTCGGAAAACGTGCGGGATTTGTGGTTTATCGGTTATATTCCGCAGGTGGTGACTGGCATTTGGCTGGGGAATGATGACAATTATCCGACTTGGGGAACTAGCGGTACGGCGGCTTACAATTGGCGCGATTTTATGAGTCAAGCTGTCAAAGGAATGCGGGTTGAGGAGTTTCCGAAGTTGCCGGAGTTGGAGGGTCGAAAAGGCAGTATTAAGGCGAAACCGGTGAAGCCGAACGAGATTATTCGGGGGATGATTGTGAATGAGGATGGGGCGATCGTGCCTTACAATCCCAATCCCGAGCCCCGGCATCGCGAATGGCAAGAACCTGCTTATCAAGAACCTGCTTATCAAGAACCTGCTTATCAAGAGCCTGCTTATCAAGAACCGGGATATTAAGCGGGTTTTACCAACAATTGCCAGCCGTAGGGGCGGGTTTCACCAACAATAATCGCCTAAAACCAATAATCTCATAAACCCGCCCCCACGATAGCCGTAAATCACAATCTACAAATCTAATCTTGCTTTAGCCTCACCATAAAAAAGCCGTCCATGTGATGTCTGTGCGGCCAAACTTTCACCCATCCTTCGGGTGATGGCTGTACGGGTAAATCAATTGTTGGCGGTTCTATTTGCCAGTGAGGATTGCTGTCTAAGAACGATCGAATAACTGTTTCATTTTCCAAGGGATGAATTGTGCAAGTTGCATAAACTAATACGCCGCCGGACTTGACAAATGTCGCTGCATTTGCTAATAATTCCGATTGCAATTGGGATTGTGTTTGAATGTTTTCGGGCGTGTGCCGCCAGCGGGCGTCGGCGCGGCGGTGGAGGGTTCCGAGGCCGGAACAAGGTGCGTCTAATAAAACTCTGTCTGCGAGGTTAACAAACTCTGGGAAATGGCGGCTGTCTCCGGTATGAATTTTAATGGATTTCATCTGAAGTCTGTCTGCATTTTCTTTAAGTTTTTTGAGTCTGCTGGCGGTTTTGTCGCAGGCATGAATTGTGCCTGTATCTTGCATTAATTCGGCGCTGTGGGTGGTTTTTCCCCCCGGCGCGGCGCAGGCGTCGATAATGGTTTCCCCTGGCTGGGGCCCTAGTAAATGGGTGACTAATTGAGCGCTGCTGTCTTGGATTGTCCACCAACCTTCGCTGTATCCGGGGAGGTTTTGAATTGCGCCGATGCTGCCATTTAGTCTTAATGCTTGCGGCAAATGTGGGATTCTGCTAGTTGAGATTTTGTGGGTTTTGAAGGCAGCTTCGATTTCGGCGATCGAGCTTTTTAAGGGATTGATTCTCAGGTCAATTGTGGGGGATTGGTTGAACCATTCACAGAGTTGTTCGGTTTCGATTTCGCCTATTTGTTCGATCCACAATTTTACCAGCCAGTCGGGGAAGCTGTGCAGAATTCCTAGGCGTTCGACTAGGTTTTCGGGTAATTGTAGAGAATTAAAACCCCCCCCAGCCCCCCCTTGGTAAGGGGGGGAGTTAGAGGTAGTTTTAGTCTCTGGTTGGTGTTGGGAATTTGCAACACTCTTAGCCCCCCCTTGGTAAGGGGGGGAGTTAGAGGTAGTTTTAGTCTCTGGTTGCTGAGGGGAATTAGGAACACCCTTAGCTTCTGCTTGGTGAGGGAAATTAGGAACACTCTTAGCCCCCCCTTGCCAAGGGGGGGTTGGGGGGGTTAAACGGGTATATTCTCGCAACAAACCGTTGACAAAACTGCTAAGTCCTGAAAATCCGTTTTCTTTTGCTAGTTGAACGGTAGTGTTGACGGCGGCGGAGGGGGGAATGTGGTTGAGATATTGGAGTTGATATAAGCCTAAATGTAGGATGGTGCGGAGTTCGGGCGGTTGTTGGGAGGATTTCTTTGTTGCTAGTTTGTCGATGATAAAGTCGATCGATCGCATTCTCCTGACGCTACCGTAAACTAATTCTGTCACTAAACGCCGATCGAGGTCGTTGAGTTGAGAATTGCTGAAAGCGCGATCGAGTGCGGCATCTGCGAATGCACCTCGGCGGTGGACTTCGCGGAGTGCGAGAAAAGCTATTTGGCGGGGATTTTGCATAATTAAGATATGGAGACTTAGAAACCGGGTTTTTTACGATAAGACGCGTTACAGCCTGCAGATTTGGTGAAAAACCCATTTTCCGATCGCCCGTGATTCGAGGACTATTATAATCTCAAATGTCCTCTGGATTTATGCCTATTTCTCGCAATTTTTCTGATAGGCGATCGGCTTTTTGCTGTACTAACTCTTTCTCCTGTCGTTCTTGTTCCATTTGTCTTGACAACTCGACATAAGACAAAAACTTTAGTCCGTCGGGACGATAAATTTCTAAATCTCCCGATGCAGTTTCAAAACGGATTTCCAAACGCGGACTTACCCAACCCTCCATTGATTCAATATAGTTGAGTTCTCCGTCACTTCGCACCCAACCCATTAACTCATTATCCTGTGGATCGTAGACATAATATTCTTCGACTCCATAATTCTCATAGAACTTAAACAGCTTAAACATTGCTGTCATGCGGTTGCCGGGGGAGATGATTTCAAAGACAACTTGCGGCGCAATATTATCTTCAAGCCATTGTTGGTAGGAACCTCTGTCACCTTTGGGCCTGCCAAAGACTACCATAGTATCAGGTGCTTGGCGAGTTTTGTTATCTCCTTCGACGGGATACCACAGCAAATCACCTGCTACAAATACATTTTCGTTGTCTTTGAATAAGGCATCTATTCCGCCTTGAATTTTTACGATTAATTGGAACTGTTTGGTGTTGTCAGACATGGGTTTTCCGTCGCTGTCTGGGTAGATGATTTCTGGCAAAGTTTGAGTGGAAATTGTTGCTGTCATGGGGATGACTCCATTGCTAGTAGCATCAATTTCTATTTTATACCTATTTCAACAAAACCTGCGTTCGCGCGTTGCAGAAACCCGGCGGTTGAAACCGCGGCTATACAAACAAAACCCGCCTTCGCGGGTTGAATTTCCTTTCTTCAGTCCGCGTAGGCGGACATCGTTTGTGTAGCCGCGATTTCCAATCGCCGGGGCCTCAATTGTGTGTTCATAAACTTATTCTACTTTTGTTGACACCAAGGGTTCTAATAAATTGCGTTCTTCTATGGGAAGTTCTAGCAAAACTCGTCTGTCGCCCTTGGTTTCTTTATAGCGGACAGCCGCATCCAGCAGGCGGATGGGAATTTTGAATTGTGTGTAGTTGCTGGTTAGTTCTTGCCACAATTCTAACCAAGTGCGGGCGGCTTTGTCGCTTACCATTTCTGACATTAGCGCGGGGATGTTTCGCACAATTCCCTGTCCTAAGACTGAGAGATATTCGTGTTTTTCGTAAACTGCAATTAAGCTGGTGATGCGAGTTTGAGATATCGCTAGATCCTGCGTGTTGATGAACAGGTTGCGGATAATTAAATCGGCATCTACTGCATAAGCTTCATCGCCTGGTTCTAGGCGTTGGAATGCGTCGTCTAACTCGGCGATACCTTCATCCCAACGATTCAATCCGAGAAGGGCAATAGCGCGGTTGAAGAAGCCATATGAAGATTGATCACCAAGTTCGATCGCTTTATCGCAAGATATTAAAGCTTCTTCATAGCGGCCGAGATTATCCAGCGTCCAGCCTCGGCTAAACCAAGCCCACTCATAATTGCTGTCAAGTTCGATCGCCCGATCGTAAGATACTAAGGCTTCTTCATAGCGTTTGAGGTCGTCGAGTACATGACCTCGCTGAACCCAATCCCACTTATCATTGGGGTCAAGTTCGATCCTCCGATCGTAAGATACTAAGGCTTCTTCATAGCGTTTGAGGTTGTTGAGTACATAGCTTCGCCACCTCCAAGCAAACTTATTATTGGCATCAAGTTCGATCGCCCGATCGTAAGATACTAAGGCTTCTTCATAGCGTTCGAGGTCGTTGAGTAAAAGACCTCGAAGAAACCAAGCAAACTTATTATTGGCATCAAGTTCGATCGCCCGATCGTAAGATACTAAGGCTTCTTCATAGCGTTCGAGGTTGTTGAGTACATCGCCTCGATTAGTCCAAGCCCACGGATCATTCTCGTCAAGTTCGATCGCCCAATCGTAAGATTCTAAGGCTTCTTCATAGCGTTCGAGGTTGTTGAGTACATCACCTCGCATACGCCAAGCCCACTGATAATTGGCATCTAGTTCGATCGCCCGATCGTAAGATTCTAAAGCTTCTTCATAGCGTTTGAGGTTGTCGAGTACATCGCCTCTGCTAGCCCAATCCCACGGATCATCCTCGTCAAGTTCGATCGCCCGATCAAAGGATTCTAAGGCTTCTTCATAGTGTTTGAGGTTGTTGAGTAGATAACCTCGCTTAGCCCAATGCCACGGATCATCCTCGTCAAGTTCGATCGCCTTATCGTAGGATACTAAGGCTTCATCATAGCGTTTAAGACTTTCGAGTACATCGCCTCGATTCGCCCAAGCCCTCGCATAATTGGAGTCACTTTCAATAGCCTTATCTAAACATTCTAATGCTTCATCGTAGCGTTCCAGGCTATTTAAACAGCGTCCCTTTTCTCCCCAATCCCTTGCCTCGCCGCGACTTGCTACCAATTTTTCCGCATATTCTAAAGCTGAAACATAGTCTTTCTGTTCAATACAATTTTCAATTTCATCAAAATAAGCCTTCAGACGCGGGTCTTCCTCATTTCTCTCAATAGCCTCAAGCGCCCGCGTATAATATTCTCGTTCCATCACAGCATCAGGTGGAATCGGTTTCAAACCTTGCCGATACATAAAATGACTTTCTTTCTCCGCCAAATCAACATCCGCCATCCTCAATCCCAATCGCTGCTGCAATTCTTTCCGCGTATACCAAACCCGAATAAAATCCACAATTAATCGAATCGGTTGATTGCGCTGCTTCTTTACCTCCAGACAAAAACGCATCAATGGTTCCCGCAATTCATACCACGATTCCCGTCCTATCTCCTCAGTTTTTACATAACCCTTATCTCGCAAATCTTTAAGTTGGCTAGATACAGTTCGCTGCTCAATAAAACAGCGTTTAGCAATTTCTTTTACTGGTGCGGCACCACCTCTATCGCACAAAAAGTCAACAATCTTTCGCTGCTGATTTGAAAGATATTTCATCCGATCCTGATAGTATGGCGTGAGGCTATCCAGCATTTCCATGAACGGTTCTACCAATTTATCTAGCGATTCAGGAGTCATCAGAAAAGCCGAAAAAACAATATAGACGCGAGGACTGCCGCCAGAAAGGTAATGCACAACTTTAATGCGATCGCGCCCTGTGGGAGTTTGAATAAAAGATGCTAAATCATTATTTCCTTCTAACTTGGCAATATGATTTAATAAAGCTACAGCCTCATCGAGCTTAAACTCATCTAATTCATGTAAATCAAAAAAATCATAAAAAGGATTATTAGAGAGCTTGACTCCATCAAACAAGCTTTGTGATGTTGCCAAAATTGTCAAAAATGAATAATTTTGAATATACGCCCTCAACTGCTTCTGCCCGAAATCCCCCAAGCCGCTAAACACGTCCTCTAAATTTTCGACAATCAACAATAGCACCCGCTTGCCAACAAAGTCTCTCAGCAATTCTGCGGCCTTAAATTCAGCTTGCTCCGGCGACAAATCATAAAGCTTTTCAACATCATCATGTAACTCAGCTTCATATTCTGCCTTATATTCTTTAGCAATTGCCCGGAATATTCCCCGCAATAAATCCAAAAAAGACGCAACCCCCCATTCTTCTTCCTGCAGCCACGCAATTAGCAATTTATCCCGCAAATCTTCCATCTTAGCAACGCGATGATAAATCAGTGAAACCAAGTGCGTTTTGCCAATGCCGCGCGGCCCAATTAGTAGTTGAAAATGCTTGTTATCTGTTAGCGCGCTCACCCGAATTAGCTCTACTAAATGTTCTGCCAGTGCGTGACGCTGTACTAAGATAGCTTCCAGGGTTTCTGGTGACATCAAGCTCGGAGTAAATCGAGAGATAAATGTATTTTTCATAATATCTATTGGGTTTAACTGGTTCCCCGGCTGTGCCTGGGAACCGATATCTAGAGGCTCTGCCTCGTCGGTTGCGGAGGAAAACAGGAGGCACAGCCTCCGGATCAGCGTCCCCAGGCAGAGCCGGGAAGGAGAAAATGGTTGTTAGACAAGGCTTGTAGAAGTTATACGTCTAATATACCATAGCTTTAAAAAAAATACGTTAAAACTGTTGTATATTTTTTAAAGCAGTGTTAGACTGCCCTTAACAAGCAAACAAGCGCCCCTAGCTTTTACTAGAGACGCTTTCGATCGCTTATCAGTTTTCGGGAGCCACTGGCTGCAACCAGTAGCACTCTCATGTTGTTTATGGTCTATATAGACCGAGGATTTCTCATGACTAATTATAACAGCGAACAGCTCAATCTGTTCACCCAGCCGATCGCAGTTTCGGTGGAAATTGGCTGCACTGTTGAACGTGCCGCCGAATTAGTAAAATGCTCAAAAAGCTCAATCTACGATCGGCTAAGGAAAAATAAACCCTATCTGCGGGAGGCTGCCACAGGTACGTGGCAAGTTTACTCGACAGACAAAAAAGATGGAGCAATTCTTGTGAATGTTGCCTTCGTTTTTTCTCCAAAAGATAAGTATTGGAGACTTGCTTGAACTCAAACCTCAAGGCTGCGTTAGTCCAAAACTTAACCCAGCCTTCTGCCTCGCAAGTCTTAGACTCGCGGAAGGCAGAGCCTCCAAATCTGCGTCCCCAGGCAGAGCCTGGGAACAAGAAAAAATCTGAAAAATATGCTTTAAGACTTGTTACAATACACAAAACTTCATACTTTCCCCAACACTGGATGACCTTTTTCAACGCCTCCGAACCCCTAATCCGCTGCAAACAGGAACATCTCGACGTACAAGACCGCGAAGGCCTGTTGCAACTCCGCTGGCAAATTGGAAATATTACTCTTTTCTCAGGACTTTATACCCGCATCGACCAAACTTTTCTGCTTTGGGGTTTGGTGACAGGGGGGATTTTTTTTACGGCTCAGTTTTTCCCGATCAGTTGGAGTTTTCAGGCGATTCTGTGGTCAACAGTGACTCTAATTGGCACTGCGGTAATGGCTGTTTTGACTTTGTTTTGGGTAAAAGTCGAGCGAGTTAGCTGGATTCTTTACTGTTGGGCGATTTTGATGATTGCTGGTTTGGTGCTGACGGATTGCAGTATTTTTGCCGGTTGGGGAGGTTTGTTGCTGCATCTGTGCGATTTGTGGTTGGGGTTGAGCGCGATCGGCTATTTTTGTACGGGACTGGGTTTGCGATCGCGCACTTTTATCGCGATCGGACTAACTCATTTATTTAGCATACCTCTATTAACATTAGTGGCCCCTTGGCAATATCTAACCACAGGCATAATTATGGCCGGCTGTTTGTTGTTATTGTCAGAATTGCAGTGGGATATGCGATTGCCGATCGACAATACTTTGCTAAACGAAGAACAGAAAAAATTTAACCGAATTCAACAGCAAATGCGGCAAATAACTGCGACAGCACGCAAATAGGTCAAAACTTAAACAAGTGCCTTCCCTTCCCCCCTTAGCAAAAGGCTACCGAGGCAAAAATTGTAAAGAATTCTGTACAATAGCTAACACTTTCCACAAATCGCACACAATAGAAAGATACAGCATAAATAAACAACAAACTTGAACTAGAACAGGTGTTTTGCTGTTTGACCTGTGAATCGCCAACCTCAGGAGAACGGTGTCTGGGAGGCGACTGGCGAACGATGCTGTACTTCTTGCGAAGATAAAAGTTAATTTCGGTTGACAGTAGTTGTTAAAACAAAAAAAGTGGTGCAGGGTTTTTACCGTTTCCCCTGCTTTGCAGTCTCCAAGGAGAGGCGAAACCCTCTACCAGAACAGCCTGAGGAGATTGGCACAGAATTTGACAGTTAGTCAGGCGGATATTTGAGTCAGCGTGTTTAATAAAATTTAGAAAATGCTCGCTTTGCAGCCTAGCAGGACTTAGGATTAAATAAGTCCTGCTTTATTGTGAGAAATTTAAGTTCTGTTTTACTCTGGCGTGCGTTTTCGCAATATCTCCCTTACTTCCATTAAAATCTGTCCCAACATATTTTTGCCGCTGCCATCTTTCCCGCAACCCCAATAGTAATCACTAGGGGAATTTTCGACAATTTCCTCATCGCCAGTAGCGAGTAAAATTTCGCGGATATCGGCATGAGTTTCAAATTTGCGAAGTACAGCTTTTCGCATGATATCATCTTTGACTTGTTCCCAATCTTTGCGGAGGGGACGAGAGCGATCGCGCCCCATTTTTGCTGCATCTTTCGGCGTTTTTGCTTGGCGAATTTGGTCGCAGTCAGCCGTTTCGGGAAACTTTTGTGCTTGAAAATAATGTTCGCTAGTCGGCCAGTATTCTCCGTCTAACTCGAATCCATGACTGGAAAAATTAGAAAAACAGCCGTATTCGCTGCCAGTGGTGTAGAAGTAGATAGTCATAATGTCTGCGATTTCAATTTCGTTAATAATCTTGGTTTATAGTCAGCTTTACCTCTGTTGATTATCCACTATCTTCAACCGCACATCAATATTTTCAATATGGGAACCGATGTAAGACAGCAGGGCGTAAATGAATACGAGCACCCCCACCATTTCCAAAATTTCCTCAACAGAAGCCATCAAACCGTAGATCAAGTTTCGCTGACCTGCCACATCTGCATAATAGCCACAAACCATTTCCATGCCAAGCGCTCCACCGACATATATACTGCCTGCCAATAGAAAAAAATTCCTTGTTCTCAGGGGTAGGTGCAGGAGAAACTTGAGATAAGCCACCGCAGTAACCACAACAAAAATTGCCCCCGGAATTACCCAAATGAAATAAAAAAATCCCCCTAAATGCAGTGCCTTTCGCAAGTCGTTAATAATTAATATTTCGTGCAGACTCAATATTTCATCTAAAGATAAAAATACAAAGATGAACCCCAGCGCTTTCCAGTGTCGAAAATACCGATCGCCCTGCTTCTTCTTAGCAGCAGCAATAATACCGAGCAAAATCCCGCAAAACAGCAAAGTAAATGACGAGTACCACGAAGGATAATTTATTTCGCTGTCTAAATTAAATAAACTAATCCAGCGTTGGCGATAGTTAAAACCGTAACGCAGAACTTGTACGGTGCAACCAGCAACAGCAAAGAAGATCACCCAAATGCTGAGAGACAAAGCAACTCTCTTCGGCGAAACAGAAATAAGGAATTTCATCAACTTTTTGATAAGCTAGAACAAGCAAAATCAAACTATAAAGTAAAAATACAAAAATGGCAAGAGCGGCGCAATCCGCAACCTTGGATTTTTATCTAGAAAAAATTACAGATTACTGACAATGCACCTTCAAATTGAAACCTTCACTGTCCGCAAGCGGTTTGCCCTTACCATCAGCCGCGGTACAACTGCCCAAAGTACGAATTTATGGGTAAAATTAGCACACGAAGAAATCGAAGGTTGGGGAGAAGCATCGCCGTTTTCCACAGGTTCTCGGCCTCAAACTACCGAAATTCTGCTAGCCGCATTGCAGGAAGTTGCACCGCTGCTAGAAAAGTTTAGTCCGTTCGATCGCCAAAAAATAGAACAAGTATTAACAGAGGTAAACTTACCCTCAGCCGCACGCGCCGGCATCGACATGGCAATGCACGACTGGCTGGGCAAAAAAGCAGGCTTGCCGCTGTGGAAAATGTGGGGATTAGATCGATCGCGCATTGTCCCCACCTCCGTCACGATCGGCATTAATTCGCCGTCTGGTGCGAGAGAAAGAGTGCGCGATTGGTTTGGCAAAGATGCGACAGATCCAGCAAGCATTAAATACCGCGCCGTTAAGGTTAAATTAGGAAATCCAGAAGGAATAGAAGCCGACAAAGCTATGTTAATAGCAGTGCTAGACGAAGCCCCAGCTAACATTCAAATCAGTGTAGATGCTAACGGCGGTTGGAGTTTAAACAGCGCGATCGAAATGTGTTACTGGCTAGAAAAATACAAGATAAATTATGTAGAACAGCCCCTTTCACCCGTCGCTGATATGGATGAATTCTCAGAACTGTACCGTCAATCGCCCTTGCCAATTTTTGCCGATGAAAGTTGCTTTAATAGTTCCGACATACCCAAGTTAGCGCACTGCGTCCACGGCATCAATATAAAAATGATGAAGTCAGGCGGATTGACCGAAGCAATGCGGATGATTCACACAGCAAAAGCCTGCAATTTGCAAGTAATGTTTGGCTGCTATTCAGATAGCGCGATCGCAAATACAGCAGCAGCACAACTTTCGCCCCTAGCTGACTATTTGGATTTGGACAGTCACTTAAATTTATTAGACGATCCTTTCACCGGTGCGATCGTCGAAAATGGGTGTTTGCTGCCAAACGGGCGATCGGGATTGGGAGTGCGACGAATTGACATTGTAGAATAGAAGTATGGCTCAAAACAAATCTGGAGATAGTATGATACCAGTAGAATCAATAGGACAGGGAATTGATAGAGAAGCCAAGCTTTTCTTTGAAAAACACAAGCCGCCAACTGATTTAATTTTTGATGATGGTGCAGAAATGGAAAGCAACCGCCACCGTATAGCAATGACCGTTTTAATCCGTTCCCTAGAACAAGGTTTAGCTAACCGAAACGATTTTTTTGTGGGTGGTAATATGTTTATTTATTACAGCGTTAAACAGGTTCGGAATCAGGATTTTCGAGGTCCGGATTTTTTCGCTGTGTTGGGTGTTGACGGCACTACTTCCCGACAAGGTTGGGTAGTTTGGGATGAAAATGGACGTTACCCGGATGTCATTGTGGAACTGCTGTCGCCATCAACGGCTAATGAGGATACAGGCAAAAAAAAGGATATTTACGAGCAGGTTTTTAGAACTCCTGATTACTTTGTTTTCGATCCTTTCGATCCGAATTCTTTGCAAGGATGGCGTTTAGATGCCACCCTGCGCTATCAGCCGTTAGTGCCCGACGATCGGGGTTGGCTGTGGTGCGAAACGTTAGGTTTTTGGTTGGGCACTTGGGAAGGAATTGTCGATCGAGAAACAGCAGTCTGGGTGCGTTTTTTCGACGAATCTGGCAATTTAGTCCCATTACCCGAGGAAGCCGCTCAACAACAAGCGGAAACTGCTCAACAACAAGCAGAAACTGCTCAACAACAAGCAGAACGGGAACGCCAGCGAGCCGATCGACTAGAGGCCAGATTGCGAGAATTGGGAGAAGATCCGAATGCTCTTACCCCGATCCCAGATCGCAGCTAACACCCAATCGATTTTAGATTTTAGATTTTAGATTGAAGCTAAAATCTAAAATCGCCCCTCTCAAAAGTGAATCAATGACTAAAAACTATCGGCTCAAAAATGGCAAAGTTGCCATCCTGCTGCACGAGGGAATTCTCGGCCATTCCGGCAAAACAGGTTTAGCATTTTTGCGCTACAGCGAAGCACAAATTGTAGCAGTAATAGACAGCCAATGTGCCGGACAATCTTTACCTGAATTAACTGGTATTCCTCAACAAGTACCGATAGTTGCTTCCGTTGCAGAAGCACTGCAATTTGCGCCCGATATTCTGCTAATTGGTATCGCTCCTTCCGGCGGTGTTTTGCCTGCGGAATGGCTGCCAGAAATTGATCGAGCGGTAGCAGCAGGTTTGTCAGTTGTCAACGGTTTGCACGCCAAACTAGCACCTTTGATAACAGTTCCGTTAACCGAAAATCAATGGATTTGGGACGTGCGTCAGGAACCGGAAAACATAGGGGCGATCGCCTCTGCTGCTGCTGCTCAATTAAGTTGTCGCCGCGTGTTAACTGTCGGCACAGATATGAGCGTCGGCAAAATGTCAACCAGTCTGGAACTCAATCGCACTTGCTTGCAGCGGGGTTTGCGTTCCAAATTTTTGGCAACCGGACAAACGGGTTTAATGATCGAAAATCAAGGCCTTCCTTTGGATGCAGTGCGAGTTGATTTCGCCGCTGGTGCTGTCGAACAAATGGCGATAAAATTGGGTTCTGAATGCGATATTCTGCACGTAGAAGGGCAAGGTTCGCTATTGCATCCGGGTTCGACGGCGACTCTGCCGCTGTTGCGGGGTTCGCAGCCAACTCACTTAATTTTAGCGCACCGAGCCGGACAAACTAACATTCGCCATCACCCGCACGTATCGATTCCCAAATTATCAAAAGTGGTTGAATTGTACGAAATAGTTGCCGCTGCTGCGGGTGCTTTTACAGGGGGAAAAGTGAGCGCGATCGCCCTCAACACTCATCACTTAAATGAGGTCGATGCGCTGTTAGCAATAGCTGAAGTTCAAGCAGAAACGGGGTTGCCTTGTACCGATCCGGTGCGGTTGGGCGCGGAGGTTTTGTGGGAGGCGATCGACAATTAGTATGCTACAATAAATTTCAATTGAAGATGCAAAGCCATGACACAATCAATTCAAGCAAAAACACTGACTCTGCACGATGTCAAAACAAAATTTAACTTCCAACTTTGTGAAGACGAGCAATTTTTCCGGGAGTGGATGGACGATTTACCAGAAATTACAGATGAAGAAAAGCGATATCTTGACAAAGTAAAGGCTGGCTATACTAACAGTGCCGACCACTCCATGATAGAAGATACCGTAAAAATGGTGGTACTTGCTCCCTTGCTATTTTTAGCAGATTTATACCTGAATCCCTTTCATATAGAGGCAGAAAAATCGGTGGAACTTATCACCGTGGATGAAGGTATACTTGTCAGGGGAAGTATTGATGTTCTGCTTTTAATTGAATCTTTTTGGGTAGTTGCGATCGAAGCGAAGCGAGCGCAATATTCCGTTGAAGCTGGACTTCCTCAGTTACTATTTTATATGCTGAATGACCCCAGTCCAGAACAAGTAACTTTTGGGCTTCTGACAAATGGCAGCAGTTTTCGATTTATCAAAGTGACCAAACGAGACATACCGCAGTATGCCGTCTCTAAACTTTTCGATATTGCGAATCCCAGAAACGAACTTTACGAAGTATTTCGCATTTTGAAGCGATTATCTAGTATGATTTCCAGTTACAGCACTTTTACTTGAAGGCACAATATGGAACTAGATTCGGAAAATAACAATAAATTCAGTAAAGCTCACTTTGACTTTAACAATTTGCCCCAACTCACCAACCCTTGGCGACAGCTAAATCTGCAAGGAGTAGCTTTAGGTTTGATTCGCTTGCCTGCTGGCGATGGCTACACATTTACTCACAGCCACGCAGAACAAGAAGAAGTTTATATTGTAGTTGAAGGCAAAGGCCTGATGGTTGTAGATGGGGAACTATTGACACTTGAGGGCGGCGATATTGTCAGAGTTTCGCCCGCAGCAAAGAGAGCATTAAAAGCTGCTGAAAATACAGCCTTGTTTGTTATCTGTACTGGAGGATTGGCTGCAGGTTATCCCAAGCAGCCCAACGCGCGCTATCTGATAGATGATGGAATTCCCGATTATGACGATGTTCCGCCTTGGTATGAGAGAAATCCCGAAATTGCCGAGAGAAATGCACGGTTAAAAGAAAGGATGTTGAAAGCCCAAGCCAAACGAGACAGCAAACAGGAATCATAATGAATGAAAGTTCTTTTTCTTTACCGTCAGAATGCGCCATCCGCCCTGCCTCAGATCGAGATATCAAATCAATTAGAATGTTAGTGTGGAGCGCCAAACTCGATCCAACTCAGTTGCGCTGGGAGCAATTCTGGGTGATCGAATGCGAGGGGAAATTGGCAGCTTGCGGGCAGTTGCGGAACTTTGCGGGCGCGCAAGAATTGGGCAGTTTGGTGGTGGCGAAAGATTGGCGCGATCGAGGTTTGGGAAGCTACCTCACAAAATATTTAATTCAACAAGCTACAGAACCGCTATATTTAGAATGTTTGGGAAAGCGACTCGCATCATTTTATACTCGCTTTGGATTCGTAGAAGTTTCCGTACAAGAATTGCCGCAGTCGCTTAAATTCAAGTTCGGTTTGTCTCAATTAGCTAAAACTTTATTCAGAATTCCTGTAACAATTATGCAGTATCAAAAAAGTTTTCGATAATTATGACTTTTATGAATTTAAGATTCTGAATTTATGAATTGATTTTAAGTTCGACCTGTTCGATAATTGCGATTACAGGGTGCGATCGAGCTACACCGAGCGAAAACTCCTACCGCGTCGCGATATCTGCGTCAGTCTAGCCCTTGTAAGGACACGGCACTGCCGTGTCCCTAGCCCTTGTAAGGACACGGCACTGCCGTGTCCCTACGGCCCTCGCTCACTGCAAACCTATAAGTCACGAACTGGATATGTACGGATATTCCGGATTGGGCGATCGACAGTGCGTAAGCTCAGACTTCACAGAGCGCGGTAGTCCACTTTGCTAAATTGGCACAGCTAATAGCCAGATTATGAGGCTAAAACCCTTGTTAAATCGTTGTATGTGAATTGCCAAGTGTCCTGTGCCAATACCAGACCCGAAAAGTGGACGGGCGATCGCCCCAAAGATATTCGACTCCTGGCACATTAGTAAGTGTAAAGCAAGTGAGTCACAACCCCATCAAAACATAAAACCCAAAAATAAAACATCTTCACAGCAGCAGTAATGCGGAATCAGCCAATCTCTAATGTAGCTAACAACATCTACCCTTGAGGTAAATCCCACCAACTGCTCAACCACTAAATCCTTAATTCAATACCTCGGAATTACTGGATTTAGACTCCCCGCAACCGCTTCTCAAATCCCCTCAATATTTCAAAAATTCTTTGCCTTTTATCCCGATATAACGACAGAAGACAAGAACAATGAAATATCAAGGCAATCAATCTCAAGCGAGGAAATGCAGCCTCTCAAATAGCATAAACAGACAATTACACATCCATATATTTTAACACAACAGGAGTAAATATCATGTTCAACGTAGTAAAAGCTTTCGGATCGATTTTCTCCACCCAAGGATACAGCACAGCTAACAATATGTTAATCAAAAATTACGTCAACACCAATTTTAACTATTTCAACGAAGAAGCAGTGGTTGATGAATCGATTTACCCGAATCAAACAGGTCGCGTCCGCTTCCAAGGTAGCTGGTGGCCCGCACGGTGCGATCGCCAAATCACTCTCACACCGGGAGACACCGTTTATGTCATCGGCGTTGATAACATCACTCTGTTAGTTTCCCTGGCTCCTGCAGACTAAATCAGAGCATGAACGACCTAGTAATCAATCCCAACAAAGAAATGCTACTTTTCAAATAGCATAAATAGGCGCGTAAACTTCAATATATATTAACACAAAAGGAGTCAGGAAAATGTTCAACGTAATAAAAGCTTTCGGTTCAATTTTTTCTACTCACACCTACAGCACAGAAAAGAATATGTTAATCGACAACTACATCAACACCAATTTTAACTATTTCAACGAAGAAGCAGTCGTCGATGAATCGATTTACCCGAATCAAACAGGTCGCGTCCGCTTCCAAGGTAGCTGGTGGCCCGCACGGTGCGATCGCCAAATCACTCTCACACCGGGAGACACCGTTTATGTCATCGGCGTTGACAACATCACTCTGTTAGTTTCCCTGGCTCCCGCAAACTAAACTAGAAAGTAATCTCAACTTTTTCACTGTCAGAACCCCGACTTATTGAATAAGTCGGGGTTCTGACTATTCTGTTTTTTAGTGGCAATTTGGCTTAAATATCCCCTTTATTTCTTAGCCTGCAGAGGCGGGCTTTGTTTGTGTAGTAGCGGTTTCAACCGCCGAATTATAAAGGAGGTAGGCTGTTGTGCACTAGAAGAAAATGGCATTTTTGAGAGCTTGTTTGTTGAGGCGATCGCCCATTTGAGATGCGCTACTTTCCGAGCTTCCTGCTGCTTGTTCTGATGCTTTAGCGATCGGCGGTAGTGGTTCGAGCAGTTTGGCTTGAGCTTCCTGAATTGAAGGGTAATTTTCAGCCCAGGATGAAATCGCTTCTGAAAGGACATCAATCTCATCGGATAAGGGTTCAATTAGCTGGGCTAGTTCGGTTAATTGTTCGGCCCCGAAGAGCGATCGCTGGTGAGTTAATAGTTCGATAAACGAGTCGATTTTTTGTTCGGGGAGTGACATCGATTCCCGTTGGATTTTGTTAATTGTTTGGCGAACAAATTCGAGAGACAAATCTAATAATTGCGCGATCGTCTCTAAATTTATCCCCAACCCTATCGTGCGACGAATGGCTTCTAACTTCGCCTGCCGCTCACCTTGTTCGAGTCCTTCTTCTAAACCTTCTTGCTTGACTTCCTGGTAAAATCGAGTTTGTCTGAGTTCGCTTAAATTCAACATGGCGGCAATTTCCTCGCGGCTTTTTTGGGGGAGTTTGTAGACGATAATTGTTTCGATGAGGTTAATTAAATCGCGTAGAACGGTTGGATCGGACAACTGTTCTCGTGCCATTGCGATCGACTGCCGTGCTTGTTCTGCCGCTGTCTCTGCTGGCTCGATTACCAGTTTAACAACTTTCACTCCCAGCGATCGATCTGCGGCTTCTGGCAATTCATCAAGGTAAATCCGTTGGACGCGCTGACTGGTTAAGAGTTCCTGAAATTGCAGCATCTGTTCGTGTTCGATGCGACGATTGGGATAAATGACAACCACCCGCCAAGGATTGACCGGTTTGTATTGTCGCAGATAGAGAAAGAGTTCGCCAAAGATGCGGTAGTACAAGTCGGCATCGGGTTGAAACTGAACTTCAGCTAAGTAAAATGGTTTTTCTGGTTCTTCGGTTTTGGGGAGAAATAACCCGTCGATGCGGAATGCGAGTTGTTTGATTTCGCGGGAGGTGAATTCATAGGCGGTGGCTTCGTCTGGAGAACGATCGATCAGTTCAAAGAAGAAGCTGGGAAATTCTTGAAACAGGCTGTAGAAAATGGTGTCTGTTTTCATGAGTTGTCGATGCGAATCGAAGATGGGTACTATACCATGCCAAGAGAGGAACAACCATGACACAAGAACCGATTTTTGAAGAAAGCAGTGGCAAGGTATTCGCTGACCTCGGTCTGAAGGATGCAGATGCACTTTTTACGCGGGGCAAAATAGGAATTCAAGTAATCCGTATCCTGAAACAACGGAACTTGAAACAGCACGAAATTAGTCAACTTTTTGGCATTCCACAGCCAGAAGTATCTCATTTAAAAAACGCGGACATCGCATTAGCAAAATTTGGTAGCAAATCCGATTTGGCTGCTAAATTAAATAAAGATGTCGTGGGGAGCATCTCAGTTTTGCATTTATAGTGCGAGCTTAAGAGCTCGCGATTTGTAGAATACGCGAGCTCTTAAGCTCGCACTATAATAAAAAAAATGCTTTTTGCAAAACTGAGATGCTCCCGATGTCGTGTACCGCCAGCAACAATTTTTTCAAAGGTCAACCTGTTCAGCGCAAGCAGTTTCTTTGCATCTGCAAAAAGCTCAAACTGAAATGGGAACCCGACGATGAACAGGTTCAGGAGAAAGGTAAACCAACGTGAGTTCGATGGAGTCCGATCGCTACTTGCACAGGCGACGATTGGGCAGGCGATCGTCACCATCCGATTGTATTCACGTCACATATAAAACTACGATCTAATCAGTAAGCGTGGGAAAATAGAGATATAGCCAGCAAATATTTAGACAATTAGGGAGGCTTTTATGGAACACAGAGCATCACACTTAGACATGACAGAAGTTTTTTGTGAGACAGACAAGATATCGAAGTGTAGCTAATTTTATGGTGAGTTTAGTGGCAGGAATGATTGCTGATACTTATCAACCATCAAAACCATCATTGTCTGACATTGAACAACCAGTTTACCATTTTGAATGAACTCAAATTTCCTGAATTAAATAAACGTAAAACTTGACAAGCTAATTTCCTGTTGCCTTGGAACTTATAGCTTGTGGCTTCGCCGTGAGCGTCAATCGATTTTAGATTTTAGATTTTAGATTAAAGAATTGAAGCATTCACCCCACGAATAAATTCGGGGGCTCCTTTATCGGATACAGGTTTTTTATTTCTGGACGGATGAATCCGGGGGCTTGTATCCTGGATGCTTTCGGTCAGCCGAAATGTGAGGCGATCGAACTCCATCGAACTCGCGTTAATTAGGTGTTTTTGCCCTAGCGACTACTATGCCGATCGCACTTTCGACTCTCCTAATATATCTCTGCAAGTCGTAAGCAACTGTCACCTCCCCAGCAGGCGAAGCGTGAATTAAACCGATATTGCCGTCAGCATTGCGGTAGACTAAACCCATGTGGGTGACATCCAATCCTTTAACATCCGTCGCTACCGCTACAATATCCCCCGCTTTTAACTGAGAATAAACACTTTTTATGCGATTTGTCGGGATGTAATTAACAGTAGTTTTGGCTAAGTCTGCTTCTTGGCTGACAATGCACTGATAAGTTGCTTCGTCTTTGACCATTTGCGGGTAACTGCTGCGGTGCTGGCTCATAAAATTTAGTGTTTTATTCATGGGCACTCCGCCTAATTCAGCGGTGAGATTTTCCACTGTTTGCCGTTTTTGATTGTCGTTAATCCATTCCGAAAAATAGTGCAATCTGCTGCAATAACCGTTGATTTTACCGTTTAAATACCGCTGTTCTTCTATGCGATTTACAAAATTTTGATAGTCATAATCTTGTACTGCTACGCCCCTGGCAATCGCCAAAACGGTTTCTACAAACAAAACGCAATCAAATTTATTCAAAGTTACGATCAACTTTTCTTCGCCGGATTTGTCCAGCAAACCCTCAGCGTAGGGTTTTCCTAGGAAATAATCGGCGATCGCCTGGACGATTTCTCCGATCGAGCGAGCGTGCAAATTTTGTTGTTTTGCATACTGTACAACCTTTTCAAAACGTGCTATGTCTTCAGGTTGTGCAGCGGTTTCTCTCTCCGTATTATTTGAGTCCGGTCGTCTCGCCAGCACCTCCACTAATTGGGAATAGGAAATTTCAGGTAAATTGTTGAAGTCCCAAAACAGACTCGGGAAACTAGAGACAGTTTGCTTTTTTGTTACTTCCCGATTTTCGCTTTCTCCCGTCAAGGAAGCCGCTACATCTGCACCGCGTCCTGCTGTTTGTCGATCGACAACAGATCCAGCAGCAGGTGGAGACTGAAATACCCAAACATGAGGTATCAAAGAATTATTCACGCTGGCGATCGCCAATCCCAAAACAGCCAGACTCCAAAAATTTCTCATGTTTTTCAAAGGATTTTGCTTCAACTGAGTGCTATCCTGAAATTTTTACAATTATTAGAAGTCTCAATCAGCCTAGCAGACCGATAAAATTGGCAACAGCGCAGTCGATCGACACACTTGTCATTTAGACGCCGCCCTATTATAAACTGATCGTGCGAGTTTGATACCACAACACAATGCAAGTAGAACGCCGACGCCGCCCAATCCAGCCCCGAGGCCCAATCCAGCCCCGAGGCCCAATCCGCCCCCGAGGCCCAGTCCAATCTCGTCGCCACAGCAGCGAGGGCCCAGTCCAATCTCGTCGCCACAGCAGCGAGGGCCCAGTCCAATCTCGTCGCCGAGTGAGGACGAAATTTTCTCGGTTAAAATACCGTAACATCCTGTGCTTAATTGCCGGGGCGATCGCGATCGGTTGGATTGTCACAATACCGTTCAGAATTCGCCGTCCCCCAGAACCGCCAGTCATCTTGGCTCAACAGCCCGTCTCGCCTCAAGAAACACTCTCGCCTCCGACAATTGAACCATCGGAAAATTTAGCCGATCGTCAAAGCGAGCCTACCTTCAGCTACAACATCAAAACACCTCCCAATCCAGTTTACTCTCAAGAATTGCAAGAGATTGTTGATGAATCTGTGAAGATTGCAAGCAGTAAAGGACTGCCCACAGAACAGCTATCAATTACCTTATTTGATGTCAGTAATTCCAAAACTCACACCTTCGCCGGATATCAAAATCAAACTCTCCGATTTCCCGCTAGCGTTGCCAAGTTATTTTGGATGGCCGCCTTTTACTCAGCCATCGAAAAAGGCATCATTACGCAAAAAGAATCTGCCTTTAAAGACGACCTAGAACAAATGATTGGTGTCTCCAACAACGATGCAGCCAGCAGGCTTTTAGACAAAATCACAGATACAAAATCCGGCGGACGGCTCGCAGGAGAAGAATTGCAAACATGGCTGAAAAAGCGCACTCAAATTAACACATTTTTCCAGTCAGCAGGCTACAATGATATTCGTATAAGCACCAAAAATTATCCCATATACTATTTGAGGCAAGAAGGTCCAATCGGTCGCGACTTGCAATTGCGGGGCGATGCTTCCCAGCCGATTCGCAATCAAGTAACCACCGACCAAGCCGCCAGATTAATATATGAAATCTATACTAGGCAAGCGGTTTCTAGCGTCGCCAGCCGCAAAATGGCTTACTTGCTGACAAGAGATTTAGACCCCAAGGCATGGAAAAAAGACCCTAGCAATTCGATACAAGGATTTCTAGGCGAATCTTTACCAACTAATATTTATTTTGGTTCCAAAGTGGGCTATACTTCCAAATCCCGCAGCGAAGCGGCATTTGTCAGAACTTTAGACGATCGCGCGATTTATATCTTAGTCGTTTTCGCAGACGATCCGGCTTATGCCAAGGACGAAACAGCATTTCCAGCAATTTCTCGATACGTTTTCGATCGGCTAAACGCTCGCGGCCCCAGCATTTTGCAGTGATATGGAGTAGGGCCTGTTGACTGTTGACGGTTGACTGTAGAAGGAGGGGTCGAAAAACTGAAGGATGGTTGATATCAAATCCGGTAGCATCGGAATTATTCATCTCTCTGTTCTCTTCCTCTGTATTCTCTGCGTCAAGATTGGTTTAATCATTCCAAGGCAACCGGATTGGATATATAGCAATCCTCGCATCAGTCGCCTCTCTCGAGCGAGACCAGAATCCTTGCATTATACGCGAGCCAGAAAGCTCGCGTATAATGCAAGCAAATCATTTAGGATTGCTATAAGTGTTGAATATTGAATCGATTTTACAATTCCGGCGCAGTCAGAAGTGATATTACGCAAAAACAACGGTTTCTGCGAAAAATGGGCACTGGCGACCAAAGAAATCGATTTCTTGACCACAAATCTATGCTTTTAGGTAAAACCCTAATTAGGTTTGTAGTTATGAAGTCGGTCTTCTCTCGTCGCCCTTGGGCAGACTAGAAACAATTAGTTAAATAATTGATTGACCGGACACAATTTAACTGGGGCGAAAGGATTCGAACCTCTGAATGGCGGGACCAAAACCCGCTGCCTTACCACTTGGCGACGCCCCAACGTCTTAACCTTCACTATCTTAACATTCAAACACTGCAATCTGTCAAGCATTTTGACAATAAAATTTAAAAACTGTTTTTGAAAGCCATCGCCCGCAGGTTTATTCTTTGACAACAGCGGGTCGAGCCAGCGGGTTATCAATCCTGAACTCCTTTCCCTGTCAGGGTTCCGAGATACAGTTCCAGCTTGCTCCGTGTTTTTCCACGACAATCTGGTAGCTGATAGACAAGCCGAGCCCCGTACCCTTGCTCACAGGTTTAGCGGTAAAGAAAGGGTCAAACCAGCGACATTTAGCTTTTTGGGTCAATCCCGGCCCGCTGTCGCGAATCCGAATGACCGCAAGTTGACCGATCGATTTTCCTGACTCAGTATCCTCCGAGTCTTTGGCCGCCACCGCCGTCGAGATGTCGATCGTCTTGGGTGCGGGCTGATTTTCCCAAGAGTCGATCGCATTCCCCAAAATATTCATCAATACTTGGCTGAGGTGTCGGGGATAGCACTCTACCTTCGGCAAGTCGCCGCAGTCTTAATTACCTCAATTCCAGGTATCTGCCCGTTTGACTTCAAGCGGCTGCCTCTTTCTGGGCTTTGATTAATTGCCAGCGCAGCTCAACCAAACTCGCAACTTGCCGAGTTAAAGTTTCGGTAGCATCTATCGTTTTTTTTGTCAATTCTTTCGGCACGGAGTCCATGACACAGAGCAATCCTAGCATCGGCCCGTCCGAAGTGTCTAAATTATAATTCCTGTTGACTATGCTTTTGAATACCTCCGGCGGGCTAAATCTAAGAGCCTCGGTCGGGAGGAAGCACCTTTCATAAGTAGATGGCGATCGCTTACATAGACTTTTTTAATAAGTTTAATTGTATCTTAACAGACTTTTCTAATCGTGAGTAGCTGGCTTGCTGGTAGATTAAGATAATTGGTTTGTGCCACAATACCAGTGCCCTTTACCGGGCGGTGCGACAGACCGTGACTCAACTAAATTTAGGATATGAAGTACAAAAGATTGCCAAAATGTTAAACTTTGTAAAAATAGTTGGTCAAACTCGACGGTCAAGGGTTTCTGGGTTGGAATACACATTTTGCAACTGTTGTAATCGCCGATCGACCTCTCTGGCAATCCGTTTTTTAGAGTTTGAAGTCGAAAAAACATGGGTAAGGTTTTTACTAACGCTCCAACGGGGTGGGCAATTATTTTGCAGAGGCAACTCTCAAAAATTGACGGCGGGAATTATGTTTTCTATTTTCAATAACTATTAAATAAACAGGGAGAAGAATATGTCTGCAAGTAGCAGTCAAGTACCAACTATTTTGGCAGTTGATGATAGCGTCGTGATGCAAGGACTTGTCAAACAGGCTTTAAGCAAAGAGTTTCGAGTTCTAGTGACAGACAATGCAGTGGATGCTTTGTCAACGATTTATCACGAACAAATTTCGGTTTTGTTGCTCGATGTTTCGATGCCTGGTATTGACGGATTGGAACTTTGCCGCACGGTGCGAAGCTTGCCTCAGTTTCAGAATTTGCCGATCGTGATGCTGACAGCGCGAGATGGAGCCTTTGATAAGGTACAGGGGCGTTTGGCGGGAGCGACCGAGTATTTAACTAAGCCGTTTGATGCTGACAAGTTGCGCGAAGTAATTGGTAAGTTTATCAATCTCAAATCATAAAAGTTACCCGCGCTACATCAAAGAAACCGGGTTGATGATTTCAGGCAGACTGCTGAACAAAACTATTGCGATATAGCAACCCGGTTTCTGCTAGTTCCCAACTCAAAATTATAGCATTTTTCCATCATGCCAAATCTAAAATCTCAAATCTAAAATGGTAAGTTGTTGTGCACTTAAATTGCATATTTCGATCCCATATCAAAACTCGTCAAATCCTCTCCCCCTCTCCCCCTCTCCCCTTCTCCCCCTCTAATACCATAAACAATCTAGGTGCATAACAGCTTATTACCTGTACCTGATTCAACTGGAAACCGCTATATTTCCCCTAAACCTTAAACTTTTAATTTCGCCAACAGTAGAGGAGCGATCGCGGTGAGGGGTACAACGTGTTGGGCGGCACCGAGGGCGATCGCTTCTTTCGGCATTCCGAAAACAACGCAAGTAGCTTCATTTTGAGCAATTGTCAAACCGCCCAGTTTGGCGATCGCCAGCATACCCTCAGATCCGTCTCGACCCATTCCTGTTAGTAAAACTCCCGCTGCCGCCCGACCGTAAAAATTAGCAACTGACTTAAATGTTACCGTTACTGAGGGGCAGTGTCCCCCGCCAGGAGCAGGTTCAGTATAAATAAATCGCCCTTGGGAATCCAATTCTAAATGACGTTTTTCGGGCGGGAAATAAACAACACCAGCTTGCGGCAATTCCCCCAAACCAGCTATTTTCACCGGCAGTTTCGATTCATAACCCAGCCAATCAACTAATCCTTGCAAAAAACCTTCACTGATGTGCTGGACGCAAATTACAGGTACTGAAAAATTAGCCGGAAGCTTAGAAATAATTGCGTGCAGTGCTTGTGGCCCCCCTGTAGAAGCCCCTACAGCCAATATTTTAATAGTTGGAATTTTAACATTTTTGTGAGAAAACTTATAATTAGGAAATGGTACTTCGTTAATTTTTACAATTTGGTTATTATCTTGTGTTTGTACCATTTTTGGATGCCGTGTAAATACTTTAACTCCAGAGAGTATTTTAATTTTAGCTATTAATTGATGAGCCATGCGATCGTAATCTGATACCAACCCACCAATGGGTTTCGGAAAAACATCTAATGCGCCAGCCTTTAAAATTTGAAATACATTCTGAGTATCATCAACTTGCACTGAAGCACTAATTACTAAAATTGGTAGCGGATATTTCTTCATTACTTCTTGGGTGAATTCTAACCCGTTCATTGGTGCCATGTTCCAATCCGTACAGATTACTTGTGGCTGAAGTTTCGGGATTAATTCTAGTGCTTCTAATCCGTTGCAAGCGGTTCCTACAACTTTGATTTCGGGCGATGAATTAAAAATTCGTTTGAGGACGATTGTGACTACGGGAGAATCTTCAACTAACAATAGTTTAATGGGCGATAACATCAGTTTGTTGGGAAATTGGGAATGGAAATTGGGATTGAGGCCTCGGGCAATCGATGCACTGGGAATTGTGCAGTATGCACTGGACATTCCTAATTGGTAGTGAATAACTAATGACTAATAACTAATGACTAATGACTGATGACTAAACTAACCTTTTTAGTGTCTCTACCAGCACATCTTGATTGAACGTACCTTTAGGAATATAAGCATTAGCCCCGGCGTCAGCCCCTCTTTTTCTATCTTCATCGGATGCCAAAGATGTAACTAAAATTATCGGCAACTCACTGTATTCTTTTTGCTGACGAATCTTAACAGTCAGCGCCAAACCATCTAGATTTGGCATTTGCACGTCAGAAATCACAGCATCAAAATCGCGAGTTTTCAATTTATGGAAAGCATCCAATCCATCTACCGCTGTCACAACTTCGTAACCCGCACCTTCAAGGATGCGCTTTTCTTGAGTGCGCGTGGCGATCGAGTCTTCTGCTAAGAGTATAACTTGTTTTCTGCTGGCACTCTCAAGTTGCGATCGCGCACCAGAAACTCCACGCGACGAAACTTGCTGGCGTAAAGATTTTATCAAATCGTGGGGATTAAGTACCATACAAACTTCCCCCGTCCCGAGAATCGTTGCACCTGAAACATTTCGTACCCGTTTCAGCAATTGACTTTGAGGTTTAATCACCACATCCTGTGCCTCAATCAAAGCATCTATAAATAATCCCAATCTTTCTTCCCCAACTTTCAGAACAATACAAGACATTTTCGGAGAATTTGAATTCAGAGATTCTCCCTCTATTTTCCTGTTGAGTTCTCTCAAACTTTCCTGTGTCCACTCCCGATTTGTCGGCAGCCATTCTCTATTGTTTAATTCTAGTATATCTGCCAAATAAGCAACTGATAGTGGCTGACCGTCGGCAAGTATAGTCGCCTTACCTTCAAATGGAAAAATATCCGAATAAGCAACCATTTTTGCCGTTTCAACAAACTCAATTGGCAGCGCATAAGCAAAATTTTTGACCGCTACGATTAATACATTAGCCGTAGCCACAGACGTGCTGATTAGCAGCCGAAACTTGCATCCTTTTCCTGATACCGATTCAACTTGAATGCTGCCTTTTAGTGCTTCAACATTAGTCCGAACTACATCTAAACCCACTCCCCGGCCAGAGACTTCAGTAACAAATGTTCTGGTGGAAAAACCAGGATCGAAAATCAGCGATTGAATTTGGCTTTCTGTCATGACGGCGAGTGCTTCCGACGTGCAGATGTTGCGTTTGACAGCAGTTTGTTTAATTCGGTCGAGATTAAGTCCCTGGCCATCATCAGCAACTTCAATGATAATATTACTAGCAGTATGGTAGCCTTTAATTCGGAGAGTAGCGGCGGGAAATTTGCCGAGCTTTTCGCGTTCAGCCGCAGTCTCGATGCCGTGGTCGATCGCATTCCGAATCATGTGCATCAAAGGGTCTTTCATTTCTTCTAAAATCCTTTTATCAACTCGATTTTCCCCACCTTCAATAACTAATTCAACTTCTTTTCCTTCCCGCTTCGCCAAGTCTCTAACCGCTCGGGGAAATTGATTAAAAATAGTAGACAAAGGCAGCAGTCTGAGAGTGCGAATTCCTGAGCCTAATTCCTCCGCAATTAATTCGAGTCTGGAAGTATCTTCCTCAACTCGATTGTTCAAGCGATTTACTAGAGTTCCCAGATGTTCTAAATGTTCTTCAGTCCGCTGGTAATAATTCTGTAACTGCATGACGATCGCGTTTTGTTGAAACCCAGTTTTCTCATCTTCTATTTTCTGAGTTTCTATCTGATGAAGGGCCAACCGATTTATCAAAGCTTCTCGGCTCCAATCTTCCCACAAAGTTGTCAGCTTTTCGAGAGCAGCAAGTCGGTGTACTAGCCGAGTTTTGGTAACAGTAAGTTCCCCTGCTTGAGTCATTAAATCATCTAAATTTTGGGTAGCAACGCGAATTGTTTCGATGCGGTAAGACGAAGCAAAAGAACCGTTAACAGTGGGTTGAGAAGCCGATGCAGCAGCGGGCCCAGAAGCGGCAGGCAAGTTTTGAGCTTGCCGCAGCAATTCTTGCTCGGATTTTAGCGCCAAAAAAGAGGAATTATTATATAAATCAGTAGCGAAAGAAGTTTCACTGTTTGTTTCTGGTGGTGGCGTTTCCGAATCAGTAAATTGGGTTTTTACTAATTCTTGTTCGGGTACTTGTGAAGATTCTGGCTCTGCTGTCGGGGTGATTGGCTCGGGCTGGTTAGAAGCACCCATCATGTTAGCGAGTACGTAAAATGTATTGACGCCGGAATCTTGACCCGTGACGGCTTCGTCAACGAGTTTGCGAATGGCGTCTAAACCTTGCGAAAGTCGATCGCTAATATCTGAATTCAGTTGAGTTTCTCCCCGCTTGACACATCCCAAAATATGCTCAATTTGATGAGCTAAAGATGCTACATTTTTTACTGCCAGCATCCCAGCATCGCCTTTAAGAGAATGGGTTTCCCGCAGCAATTCTTCTAACTTAGCTGAGTCCCCCGGGTGTTGTTCCAAGTACAGCAATCCATCGTCTAGTTTCTGCAAGTGTTCTTGACTAGCGATTTTAAATACATCTCGGAGTTCTTCATCTTCAATCATATATATCTTTGGGTAATAAGTAATCGGTAACTGGTAATCGGTAATCGCTAATTGGTAATCGCTAATTCTTCCTTCTATCCATTAAATCCGTTACATCCGTTAAATTCCGTACACCCCTCGTTGCGTAACTTCCCTCTTCCCTCAATATCCATTAAATCCATTAAATCAGTTAAATCCCGTACACCCCTCGTTGCCGAACTTCCTTCTTACACTACTGATTTGAGATTTAATGCAGCTTCGTTAAGTTTTTGAGTGCCGATTTTGACTTGAGTAATGCCGCTGACTGTTTGAAATGCGGCTTTGTTGATAGAATTCATGGCCTCACCTACTTGCTGAATAGCCATCGCCTGCTGTTGAATATTAAAATAAATTTGTTGGTTGCTAGCAAACACGAGATTGCAAGCTTCCCTAACACCCGTAAAAGCTTCTGCCGTATCTCGTGCTGTTTTCACCCCTGCTACTGCGGTTTTTTGTCCCTTTTCTGTTGCTTTCACAGTCGAGTCGATCGCACGTTTAATTTCTGGAATAATACCATTAATCTTTTGCGCCGCTTCTTGGCTTTCATCTGCTAATTTGCGAATTTCGCTTGCTACCACCGCCAAACCTTTGCCGTACTCACCAGCTCTGACTGCTTCGACTGTGGCGTTGAGAGCCAGGATATTCGTCTGGCTGGCTAAATCACTAACCAAACTTGCTAAAGTCGAGATATTTCCAATCTGACTTGTACTGTCATAAAGTCGCTGATTTTGCTGAGAAATTGCCACCACAGCTTCTCTCAAACCCAGCATTTGATTAAGAGTTTGCTCAACCATTTGAGTGCCTTCATCCGCGAGATTTAAAGCTTGGCGAGCTGCGGCGGCAACAGCCTCAGCTTGCTCGGCTGTTTGCTGAGAAGATATCCCCAAATTTTCTAAAGTTGCAGTTGTTTCATTAACTGAGACAAATTGCTGGCCGACTATTTGCTCTTGCTCGTTCATATTAGATACTATTTGCAGTGAAAGTGAAGATATTTGGGAGACTAATCTCTGAATTAGCTTTGCCATTTTTTCCAGCAGGAACAATCCTAATGCCAGGACAATTCCGAGGGACAATACAGCAATAATTGCCGCTATTTTTTGTAACCTAACAATAGAAGCAAAAAGCAAACTTTTCGGTGCTTGATTCACAATAACCATAAATTTTTTGTTATTTTGTTTTGTCGGGAAAACTGTATTATAACTAATAACTCGGTCGCTGAGGTCGATATTGCCTTGACCACCGGAAAGAATTTTAGTAACTAGGTGTACTGAATAATCTTTGTTGAGATTTTCATCTGTTTTTTTGTCAGAACCCCATGCTTTTGAAGAATTAGGATGATAGATATAGTTACCATCTTGATTTACCATAAAAGCTTCGTCTGAATTTCCATTATTTATCTCTTTAACTATATCGATTAGACTATTCCCCAAGCAATTAGCAATCAAAATGCCTTTTCTTTCTCCTTTGGTATCAAAAATTGGAGTAGCGTGGCGAATTGTTGGCTTGTAAGGAATTTCTATTTTACCGTTTTCCTGATTTAGATTTAATGAAGACACATAGACTTCTCCTGGTTTTAGCTTCATAGTTGCCATAAAGTAATCTCTGTCTGATTTATTTTGTAGTTGAAAATCTGGAATAAATTTGATATTTGTGCCGTCAGAATCGAGGCGCACGATCTCCTTACCTTTATTATCTATGTAACGCAATTGCATATAATATGGCTTGGCTTCCATCATGGATGAAAATGTGAGTTGCATTAGCTCAACCCAATCTTGATAAGTTGAATTAGTTTGTGTGTCTACTCCCTTTCCTTCTAGAGCTCTAATCATTCCCTGAACAGGGGGAGTATTGCGGAGAAACAAAATATCTGCTCTGAGATTTTCCAACTTGTTAATCATTTGATTGGCGCTGGAATTAACAGTTCCATTGAGACTTATTAATGATAAATTTTGCAGTGCTGCTGTGGAAGAATAAATTCCATACCAACCAACAAGAAATACTGGAATCAAGGTACTTAAAATTAGGAGCAGCAGCATTCGGTGCTGCATTTTATTGAAAAATTTGTTAATCATTGGTTACTGGGAATTGGGAGTTTGGACTGGAAATTGGGAATTAAGAATTGGTAGTAAATAACAAATCACAACACTGCTAATTAGAGATTTTTGGCTGCTTAGTTAAGCTGTTCTATGCCTAATTTGATTTGAGAAATGCCGGTGGCATTTTCTTGAGCGACTAGGTTGAGAGAGTTGACTGGCTCAACTACATCATGAATCGCGATCGCCAAAACAATGACTTTAATTATTCAAAACATTTTTTTTATTTTAAAATTATAACTGCTCGCTCATACCATTTTAGATTTAGATTTTATAAGTGAATAATTGCGAATGACTAATGAGTATTGGGGTTGGGATCTTGCCTGCCGTTGCATGATTTTTTGAAACTATCATAACCGATCGCTATTCTAAACAACTGCTTTTAAATCTAAAGCAGCTTCATTCAATTTTTGAGTGCCGACTTTAGTTTGAGTGATACCGCAAGCCGTTTGTGCCGCTGCTTGGTTGAGAGAGTTCATGACTTCCACCACTTGTTCGATCGCGATCGCTTGCTGTTTGGCATTCAGCGAAATTTGCTGAGAACTCAAAACCACGTTGTTAATTGCATTAGCCACTCCGGCAAATGCCGCAGCGGTTTCTGATGCAATATTCACCCCAGCTTCCACAGTTTTAGTTCCTTCGTCTGTCACCATTACCGTTAAATTAATCGCTTGCTGAATATCAGCAACTAACAGATTAATTTGCGAGGCAGATTTTTTACTGCGATCGGCAAGTTTGCGAATTTCTGATGCCACAACGCCGAACCCCTTGCCGTGTTCGCCCGCACGCACTGCTTCCACCGCAGCATTTAGCGCTAACATATTAGTTTGATTTGCCAAGTCGCTAACTACAGTTGAGATATTGCCAATGCGATCGGTTTGCTCGCTCAACTGCATAATTTGCCCTTGCATATCCTGCACTTTAGTTTTCAGCGTTGCCATTGCTTCTAAAGTTTGTTCGACAGCTTTTGTACCTGCGCCAGCTAAAGTTAAAGCTTGCATTGCTTGAGATGCGGCAGTTTCTATCTGCTGTGAAGTTGCCCTAGAAGATGCGCCCAATTGGTCCATTGTCGTAGTAGTTTGATTGACTGAAGCTGCTTGCTGGCTTGCCATGCGTTCCTGTTCTTCAACTGTGGCTGCAATCTCAGTGGAAGAAGTTGCGATCGAACTAATTGCGCGATCGATAGTTCCAACAATTCCTGACGAAATCAGCCAAGCTATGCCCGCACCAAACAGCACTAACAGCACCGAACCAACCAGCAGCGTCGATAGCAAAAAGCTTAAAGCTTCCTGCGTTATTTTTGTTTTTTGTTTAACCATACTTAATTCTGTTTCCCGAAATTCCCGGTTCACTTTCAAAAAGTCATTGAGAACATTTGTGTACTTGCCTGCATTAAATACAGCGATGGCTTTCGCTCTCTGATTTTGCTGCAATAAGCGAACCAACTCTTCGTTAGAACCATCATAATATTGCTTGACTAGCTCTCGCATCCTTTGCAAACGGATTCTCTGTTCGGGATCTTTAACGATCTTCTCTAGATTATTCCCTGACTGGCGAGCTAACTCTGCACCTGCTTTAAAATCCGTTAAAAACTCCTGATTTTTATTATTAATTAACATATCGCGCGACCCCCTGCTCATTTGCTCCACACCTAGGGATATATTCATTGTTTCTCCGACTACTTGCTCTACCCTTTCCGTTTCTTGGAAAGTTTTAAAAACCTGATTTGTAGTAGAGATAACTACTGCGGGGAACCCTAAGTATATAGCTGCTGGCGCTAGATATCCGAGCAGCATCTTGTTTCTAATGTTTAAATTTTTTATTTTAGCAAACATCTTTTTTCCTGAATTTAAGATAGCAATTCTCTTAGTAATGTTGTGACGCTGCGATAGTGGTTCGGAGTCCCGCGTTGGCAACTGAAATGAGCCGGCTACTTCTGGGAGCAATGCCGTGCAGTGACTGTAGAAAATAGTATCATAGCAAATTATGTTCTATTACCCTCTTTTCTTCAGCTTCGGGCTGCACGGACATCGTTTGTGCAGGCGCGACCCCGATTCGCCGGTAAAATCATGTCCGTCTCAATACTTGTCGGCAGCGCTGGAGTTGCAACAGCAGAGAAAAGCAGTCTCAGACAACAGCGATTATTGCTTCACTTCACTGCATTGCGTTTCGCTACGCGATATGAAACGCAATGACCTATTGTCAGTAATTTGTCGGATCTGATATAAAATATCGTTTGAAACTGATATTTTGCACCATTTTGAGCAAGGCCTAAAATGATCTAACATTGGTGCTATGGGCGTAAGTTTAAAAGCGGATTTAGTACAACATTTTTTTTCAAACCTCCTCATCAACAACAACTCCCCCTTTTGTCAGCAGTTTCTGCAAGTTGAGAACAGCGATAATTTTTTCTTCGTAAAAAGTGGTAGCCTGCAAATATTCGCGGTTTGCCGAATTTAGTGCAGCAGGAATAGTCGCAAGCTCTGTCACATTTAAATATATAATATTTAAGATTTCGTCAACAACTATACCAACGACCAAATCTTCAATTTCAACAACGATCGCCTTCGATAGAGATTTTGTATCCGCAGACATATTTAAAACATTCCGAATATCCACTAGCGTCAGAATCTCGCCGCGCAAATTCATATTTCCAATAATGCGATCGGGAGTGCAAGGAACCGGAGTTACTTGGCGAATGTCAGTAAATTCGCGCACTACCTCTAGATTAATACCAAAGTATTCGCCGTTCAAAACAACCACTGCCAGCGACATATTAATTGCCGCAGAATTTTCGCGATCGCCCAATAGCCTCAAATTGTCAGCTCGCTCTCGAAAAATTGCCTTTTCTTCCGGCGCAGCATTCGGACAAAAAAGCTGAGGCTGGCTCAAAACTTTAGCATCTTCCGCTAACAATTTTGGCTCTATTTCTAACTGAAAATTTTTGCCCTCTACCTTGTCGGATGCCGCCAAAGAGCCTGCACCGCTTGCAGAAACTGGCATTTCTGCCTCTGTTTTGTGGGGAGAATATCGAATTAAACTATCGAGATTGAGCAGCATGATAATATCGGCCCCGCAGCGGGCAAATCCAGCTAAAAAATCATGGGACGCCTCTGCCTTGTCTCGCGCGTAAGATAGCTGCGGAGTTATCGCCTCTTCGGGGATATGCTTAACTTCGCTAACTTCATTGACAATGATGGCAACTCGAAATTCTTGCCATTCTATGACGATCGCGCTATCTGTCAAACAATATTCTTGCCAGAGATATCCGAAACGGAGATTCAGATCCATCACGGGCAGAATTTCGCCCCTGAGATCGATCGCCCCGACAATAGCTTGAGGCGCTTGGGCGATGGGTGTGAGCTCCGGCAGAAAGAAAATTTCCCGAACGCAGCCGACTGCTACACCCCAGAGCAAACCGTTCTGTTTAAATATAAGATACGGCTTAGTTTCCATATTTACCCTGACATTTTATTTACTAGGACTTGCGAAAAAAAAAACTGGTTTCTACGATCGTATTTGGTTGGGCAGCGGGGCACCTACAAAGAAACCGGATTTTTAGCTTCTACTGGCGCGTCAGTTTGCTTGGCTGTACAATTGTAACAATTTTTTTTGAACATCCATCAATACTTGACTCGCTGTCATTTTTCCCTCCTGCTCGATCCGAGTATTGGGCGGTAGTTTTGTGAGAAGATCGCAAGATGAGTTGTACATTTTAATAGCTATATTTAGCTTACCTTCTTTATTGTATATATTCGCTAGTTCTAGATAAGCTGAAACAAAATACGGGCAAAGATAAATAATTTTTTTAAGTAAAATTTTAGCTGTTTCCAAGTCGCCCTGTTCTTCAGCAATGTGAGCTTGCAAATAATAAGGCAATACTGACATAGCATCTGCTTTGCTAGCTCGCTTGCAGTGTTCGATCGCCTGAGAATACTTACCTAAATTTGCATAAATTTGCGCCAACAAATAATCGGCATCAAAAGTCTGAGATTGCATGGATAGCGCCTGTTTAGCCTTGTTAATCGCCTCAGTATAATCTTTATTTTTCAAGCACTTTTCGGTTTCTAAAATTAGCATTAAATAAGTTTTTTCCTGTTTTTTTACAGTAGAATGTGAAAATGACTCATCGTTACCCGCCAAATCTCTCTCCACATAGCGAGTTCCCAGCATCTTTACCAATCCAGTATCTGCTGTTAACAGCGACCCGATATCCGCAAAATTGCCGTTAGCCAAACTAGCTAGCACAGTTCGCCTCGGTAGCAACTGACGGCTGTCGCCGTCAAATTCCCCTGCCTTTTCCGATTCCCCAAACGCCGATTTTGCCTTGGATGCTGGTGCAAGCGAAGACTTTATTTTACCGGCTTCCTCCCCTAAGAAATTCTTGGCTTGATAAACAACCGACTCCCGGAAAACCTTTGGTTGAAAATCGTCCATCACGTGATTGTGAACTTCAGCGTGACCAGTCATTAAATATCCTCCCGGTCTCAGCGTCTTAGCAAACTTTTTCAATACCTGTGAAATATACTGAGCTTCAAAATAAACAAAAACATTTCTGCACAGTATCAAATCCATGTTATTAATATCTGTGTAAATATTAGGGAAATCATCGGCAACTAAAT
The DNA here is from genome assembly GCF_036701805.1 of Microcoleus sp. N3A4. Lineage (NCBI taxonomy): Bacteria > Bacillati > Cyanobacteriota > Cyanophyceae > Oscillatoriales > Microcoleaceae > Microcoleus > Microcoleus sp. N3A4. The sequence goes on along the minus strand of NZ_JAUBRJ010000011.1, from coordinate 93,767 downwards.
TTACACAGCTAAAGCTGACTAATTGGCGCAAATTCCGGTCGATTTTCCACTCTGTTTTCCACTTGTCGAAATAGCGCATTTGCAGTTCCGAATCGACCAAGCGAAACGACCAAGAGCTGTAAATTCCTCGCTGCGCTTTTTCTATTACTTCTTCATTGATATCAGTACCTAAAACTAAAATTTTCCATTTTTCCCAATCAGGAATTAGCTGTTTTAAAATCATAACTAAAGAATAAGGTTCTTCACCCGTCGAGCAGCCGGCACTCCAGATTCGCAATGTTGGCTGAATTCCCCATGTCTCGTGCATTTTTATTTGGTGAGCGATCAATTCGGGAAAAATAACTTTTTCCAGGAGCGAAAACTGTCCTTTGTCCCGCATGAAATAACTTTCGTTGGTTGTCAGCACCAACGCGAGTTCGCGCCATTCGCTTTGACTTTCCAAACTGGGAGTGGCTAACATTTGATAATAGTTGTCGGGAAAGGCTATTTTTACAGCTATCATCCGAGTCAAAAGTTTTTGACAGAAAGCCGATCGATCTTGCGGGCGAATTTGTAAACCCGTGTGAGCCGCAATTAATTCAATAAATAGCTGAATTTGTGCATCATTCATATCAACTATGGTAAATCTTTAGGTATAAGGTGTTATTATGGGGGGTTAGTAATGGGGAATTGGCTACGCATTTGAGCCGATCGCAATCACAACAAAAATATATAGCAATCCTAAATGATTTGCTTGCATTATACGCGAGCTTTCTGGCTCGCACTGCAAGGATTCTGGTCTCGCTCGAATTTGCGACTGATGCGAGGATTGCTATACCAACGGAAATAATATCATGTCCGGTCGATCGACTACAAAATTGGGGTCGGGGCGAGTTTACGCCCTCGCTGCTGCCGATCTTACAGATGCAGGTGTGAACTCGCCGCTTCTAAATGTGTGGACAAAGCTACCCAAAACTAGATAATTTGTCCATACCTCACTCCACGGTGTAAGTGAAAGCATTCTTTTAAGCGTGCTTACGCTTCCTCGGTTTCAAGGTTGGCTAGGAAACTCCAGTTAGAAACGGTAAAGTAATCGTGTCTGCGATTAACCTTGCCGGAACGCTCGATCAGTTTATTTAGTTGGTTCCACATTGACCATACGTGCTTTTCCGAGTTCACCTCGAAATAGGCGGTTATGGTCGATGGCAGTCTTTCACTCAGCCGCATTCCACGTCGGGCGATAACCAGTGCAGCCGCTTCATCACTGGCGAGTCCGTACATTTTCATGTACTTCACCAGCCCAATCATTGAACTGTAGGCAGGATTGACCGTAATTAGCTCGATTCCACGGTTTGACAGGACTGAGTTCAGTTGCCTGAAAAACTCACTGTATGCCCAAGAAGACAGCATTCTGGCATACTTTTTACCTTGTTCGCCTAAACGCTCTTTCTTGTCTGCAAAATCCAATTCTTCGCACACGATAGGGCAGGCAAAGCAAATTGCAAGATTAGCCGCATACAGACAAGCATCAACAATTTGAGCCTGTTGTTTACCTGATGGCAGTCCCATTTCTAGCGGGATTTGACCGTGAGCTTTCAGGTTCCCTTCGGTGTCCGCATAGCTCCAACCAATCGAACCAGGATTCATATCAATCCCGATGCACCCATAGGCACGATCCTTTGATTGGTGCTTCACCTCGGAAGGCGCAAACTGTACCGCAGCATTCCACTTCCCGTTTTTCTTGAACAGATGCCAAGTCTTAGCGCCTGTCGCGGGCAATCGGTTGATGTTGCGATCGAAGTTACCAATCTCTGAAGAAACGGACTTCCCAAATCGAGACTCCAGGCAAGCAGGAACGCGAAACTTAATGATTTTGCCGTCCCATTGTGCAATCTGATTCCCAAAGCTTTCATCCTTAGATCCGACAATAAAAACTTGTCCGTGAGGAACAGACACCCTGATAGGCTCACGTTTCAAGAATTCAATCTTGTTTTTAATCGAGTGCAACTTACGCTTTTTCCCATGAATTTGAAACTTCAAATTCTGCCAGTTCGTATCTTGGTATTTCAAAGAACATGACAAAGGAAAATTGCACCCTGCTTTTGAGTTCTGCCAATTCTTTTTTGCGTAGAACCTTCGAGCAAGCTTCAGTTTGCGTTCTGCTTTCTCGATCCAAGCTTCGATTGATTTTGCCTTCCCGAACAACGTTTTGATATGTAAAGTGCGATGTTCTTTTGAGCCATCTACCTTACCTTTTGCATGAGCAATCACACCATTTGCATGACGCTTGCTGATTTGGTAGGTCTTCTGCAAATGGGTGTTCCACGTCGATTTGTTGAATTCAGTGCCAGATAACAGATAGTTGACGGTTTCAATTGCGGCATCTCGAAAGATAGGTGCAAATGCTTCTAGGAACATCTCAAACTCACTGAATCCAAGTGCGTTTAGCTCATTCGCTGGTGTTGGAAGACCTTTGACGTAGGTTACCGAAGGCATTGATTCGACCTCTGGATAGAACTCCAATTTGCTTTAACGTCAGAACCGGAGTGCGAGAAAAACTAAAAACTATCCCAGACTGGAAGGAACGGCAAGCGAGAATATGTCGATCGGTTGATAGATGGACAAACGGGAAGTGATGGGTAGCTTTGTCTAGAAATTAGCTAACAGTTTCTCGCCCCGACAAGAATTATCGTTAATTTAGCCGATACGATCTCAAAGGCAAAAGGTAGAAAACATAAAGAATCATAAAAATTCGGCCGTTTGCCTTCTACCTTCTGCCTTCAAAGGCGTCAATCTCCAACACTTAAGCTGGATAAATCCGCAGGCGGCGGTTGGGTTCTTCCCCAAAACTGTGGGATTTCAGGTGATAGTGTTCCACAAGTTCGTGCTGCATTTTGCGGACGTTGGGAGAACGGGGCAGGAGTTCCACCGGCTGTCCCTTGGGAATGACAATTTGCTCGACTGCCAAGCGCGTTTCTTCGAGAGCTTCGAGCTCATCAGAAGAACCGCTGCGGGCGAATAAGGCGAGGTCTGCCACTTCCGGGGTGCCCGGGTCGTCCATGTCCAACAGGCGCCGCAAAGCTCTCGCTACGTGGGGAATAGTGCCGGCCTTAATTGTGTGCAGGGGAACTTGGCGAGTTTTGGCCAAGTGCCTCAATTTCGACTGGTTCCGAACGTTCGATCGCAAAGCCAAAACCACGTCAGCACTCTCAATATCCTTCGTCAGCAGCACCGGCAGGTTCAGCGTCGAAATCACCTGTTCGAGCTGGTGGCGAGCTATGCCGTAAGGATAAACGTGGAGGGGCAAATCTTCGCCGTTAGGGCCGACATTGTGGGAATAGCGTCCGGGCTTGGGTACCGGCTCGACGGACAGGGATTCTTCGAGCAGTTGCTCGAAATACCGAGTCTCAGAAACCGGCGCGCTTTTAGCAGCGAAGTTCTCGCCTTGAGCGGGCATCGGCACCATTTTGCCAGCACTCCGCCACCCAGAGATCGGTGTGACGGGCCGGATTGCCGATACCGCAGCCGGGCCGCCGTTCGCTGGCATCCCCGGAAACCGGGCGGGGGGAGCGACCGACTCGCGCTCGATAATTACTTCTCCAGTCTCGCTGACGCTTCTGATTTGCTGGTTCGGTTCGCGTCCCCGCAGCAGACTGTCGATCGAATCTGCAACTCGCTCGTGTATTACCCAGCGCTGGCGTTCCAGCATTTCGACGGCAATTTCAAAAGTGGGCGGTGCTTTGCGCTCCAAAACCGTCTTTTGAGAACCGCGGCGTCTTGCTTCGTCATCTCCCAGCGTCACCGCTTGGATGCCCCCAATTAAATCTGCCAGAGTCGGGTTTTTCATCAAGTTTTCGATCCGGTTCCCGTGGGCGGTACCGACCAACTGCACGCCCCTTTCGGCGATCGTCCGAGCCGCCAAAGCTTCGAGTTCCGTGCCGATTTCGTCAATCACGATCACTTCCGGCATATGGTTTTCCACTGCTTCGATCATGACTTGGTGCTGGAGTTCGGGACGAGAAACTTGCATTCTGCGAGCTCTGCCGATCGCCGGGTGCGGGATATCTCCATCTCCGGCGATTTCGTTGGAGGTGTCGATGATTACCACCCGTTTTTCCAAGTCATCGGCGAGCACGCGGGCAATTTCGCGCAGGGCCGTGGTTTTGCCGACTCCGGGGCGGCCGAGCATCAAAATTGACTGACCGGTTTCCACCAAATCGCGGATTATGCCGATCGTCCCAAACACAGCGCGGCCCACCCTCAAAGTCAAGCCGATAATCTCGCCGCTGCGGTTGCGAAGGGCGCTAATTCGGTGCAGGGTTTGCTCGATACCGGCTCGATTGTCGCCGCCGAAGTGGCCGACTCGCTCGATGCAATAGTTGAGGTGTGCCTTGGTAATCGGCGTTTGGGAAAGAGGTTCGGCCGAGGATGGAAAACGAGCTTCAGGTTGGCGGCCCAAGTCCATGACAATCTCAATGAGATTGTTGCGCTGCGGGTGCTGCTCTAAGGGCTGCCGGATCTCATCTGGCACGATGTCTAATAATCTGTTGAGGTCGTCTGTAATCTGCATTCGCCTCGATGTGTTCGGTGACGTTTTCAACTTTTTAGTCAGTTGTTCAGTTGTTATTTGTTCAGTTGTTATTTGTTATTTGTTATTTGTTATTTGTTGTTGGAATTAACTACTAACCACTAACTACTAACTACTAACCACTAACTACTAACTACTAACTACTAACTACTAACCACTAACTAATGACTAAAATTCTTTGAGCTGGGAAACTAGAGAACGAGCTAAACTCACGGCCTCCGAGAGAAGTTCTGGGACTGCTTCGAGCTGAGGTAGCCGAGATGTTTGAACTCCGGCTGCTGGCTGCGCGAGTGCCACCGGAACGGCATAGGCTCGATCGGTCTGCATTGTTTCTAATTGTTCTAAAATTGGCGATAGCAAAACCCTGGCATAGCTGCCGTAAGCTACACCTGCAATGTACGGGACAGGGGGAACTGACAAATTTTTCCCGCCATCCAACAGCAGTCCGCCGGCTCTCAGCTTGCTGACAGTGTGAGCATTAGTGCCGCCTGCAAGTTGCACGTATCCCGGCAACTGGGCCGCCAAAACTTTTTGACCGAGTTTGACCGCGGCTCTAGTAGTTCCTGTTCCGATATCTCCGCTCATCGGCCTACCGTCGGTTTGCCAAATTAGGGGACAAGGAAGGGGGGAAATTATTTGATAGAGTGTCCGCAAATAATCAATCAAACCGTCTCCATCGGGGCAACTAATTGCGATTACTTTGAGTTGACCGACCCAGGGAGCTATGCTCGACCAAAGTCGCCCAAAATCTGCCTCTCTGCCTACTTGCGTGTGGATTTCTAGGGCGTCCGCACCGGATTGCAAGATTAAAGGTGCGATCGCGCCGGGAGCAGACACGTAAGAACGAGTATAAATTAGTTGGCTCGGACAAATCGGCAGACAGCGACCGCAGCCATAGCACTGCTGGTCTATCACCCCGGAAAAACCACTGCCAGCACTCTGAAAAACTATTGCTTCGGCTGGACATATTTTTTCGCACGGCCGCCAGCAGTCCGCCGGACACTCGGCTGGGTTGAATTCGGCTTTGCGAAAATGCGGGTCTTCCCCATCGTTTAAACTCACCATCAGCAACGGCAACCCTTTGCCGCCAAACCTGCGGTTTTGAGTTCTTGCCTGTAATTCGCTGGCCACTTGTAGGGCTTCTTTCGCTGCGGCGACGGCGGCGGGATCTGCCGCGACATCGATACAGTCAGCGCCTGCTAAGGTGTAAGCCAAGGTGAGATTCCGTACAGCAGGCAGGTGTTGAAAGCTCGCCCCACAGATCAGCTTGAACCAATGGCCGCCTTTTAATGAGTTTAGGGGATGATAATGTTCTGTCACCCTTATATGCTAATCCTTTGAGCTGAAAATTACTATCTGAAAATTTCTACTTAATTTTAAAATTTAGGCTGATACAAGCTGGAAACGCTACTGATAGCAGTAGCTCTAGTGCTGTTTGCCCTATATGTAGAGTTCTGACTTAACTATTTTTGAGAAATCTAATTTTTTTGAGAGTGCCTAACTATGACGCGATTTTCAACTTTGGCGATCGCCTTGACTTACAGACAGACTCTCTATCATATCATAGTTGGGTCGATTGGGCAAGGAAAAAGTAGGCTAGAGATTTTTTTTGGAGTTGCCGTGCAATGGCAGTTGCCATAAAGTTCGATCGAGCGTTGAAACCCATCGACCAACCGCAGATGAACATTCTCCTCCCTAACTTGAAGCTAAATTCATCTGGGTTAATCTGCGATTCAACTAGCTATACTACTTGCTCAGCCGCTTGTAAACCGTAGCCAAAGCATGGCTATCCCCCACATTTCCCGGGAACAAAACTACAGGTAAATTGGGAAATAGAGGATGGTCTGCCTCCGTTTTGACCACCGAACAACCTGCGATAATTTGACCGATTTGCCTGACACTTTTTAGCGACAAACCTGTACTCAAAACATCATTAGAAGTAATGCCGCCCTTGCTAATCAAAAACCCGATATCCGCAGGCAGTCCCCGCACGATATCCATCAATAAAGCAGAAACAGCCTCTCCAAATTTTAACCGGATTTCCGCATTTTTAAATTGTAGTTCCTTGCGGCTGGTATAAATTACAGGCGTTTTGCCATCGGCACGAGCAGTGCGGACTTTTTCGAGAGTTTCATCGAGCATTTGAGTGCGATACTCTGGAGAATCTTCTAACAAGTGAGATACATCTATTTCAATGCTAACTGTATTGGGTTCTTTTAACAAGCGTTCCAATTGTTCAGTAGTTTTCTTAACGTGGGAACCAACTATGACTGCACCCGGTTTGCCTTCCCTCACGTATTTTGCCATGTCGTCGGCTGCTACTGGCTGGTGGCCGAGGTCAGCTAAGGATGTTAAAATACTCGCCCCGCTGCGGAATAAAAACTTTTTGCCATGACTGACTGCATCGAGAATGTGTTTGGCAAATGTGTCTAAATCGCCTTGGCTTTCGCCGTCAACAACTGCACATTGGTTGTCTGTCATGTCCATCAGTCGATCTAAACTTCCGTAGCGGATGTCTGCGAGTAAAATGCGATCGACTGCATCAGCGGGAATGCGACCTTTGGTTTTTTCTTCTACATAGTCTGGCAGGTAACTGTGACTGTACCCGAAGACTGAATCTTTGGCAAATTCGGTTTGGTGTACTGGTATTTCGACGCTGTTAACTATTAGGTAGTGCACGCTGTGACGGGTAATTCTGCCTCCTTCAAAAAAGGCCGGAATTAGAAAATGGGCGTCGAAGGGGCCGAGTTCTTCGGCGATCGCGTCGGTTTCGATCGGATAGTGGCCGCGCAGGGTAGAATCGGAACGGCTAACTATTAGGAAGTCTTCGATTTTTTCGCTGGCGATCGCCTTTTTGAGATTTTGGCACACCTCGCGGGTGACGGAGGCTGCTTTTTCGGGAGTTAGCGATCGAGTATTTGTCAGTATGAAGAAAATTGGGGACTTGTCCCGCAGTCCCAAACGCAGGGTTTCTTCGTCCCAACGTGTCAGCAGCAAGCAACTGTGCACAGTTTGAGAACCTGTCGGATCGTCGTCGAGAACTATAATCTTGGGTTTGGCAGAAGACATACTGACCTGGTTGTTAACATCTCCTTTCCAAGATATACTCACCTGTTACCTAACAGGAAAAAATTTACAATCATGATATTTCTTAACAATTCTCATAACTCATAAATTTTTAAATGTGTTTTAGTTTGAGCGGTTCAGTAAGGTGCGCGTTGCTACTGGGTAAGATGCACGCGCAGCCGTACACCCTACTAATTTTTGCCATTTTTTAAATTAGCAGCGTTTCGATCTTGCAACTTTTTCATTTCTGCTTGAACTGCCATAGCTAGCTGCAAAGCTTCGTAGAGCAATCGCCCCGGCTGGCTCGATCGATCGCTAATTTGCAGGGAATTCAAAGTTCTCAAATTATTGGCAAACAATTCGGAGTTACTAGCGACAAATTTTTTGTTTTCCCTGAGAATTCTCTCGGTTTTCAAAGCTCGAACTAAATCGTCTCTGATTAGCTGCAAGGCTTGAATCACTTTGGCGCGATCGCCGATTTTGACTTCCGCATTGCCGGCATCTTCTATCCGATCGTTAATTTCAATCGCTTTGATTATACCGTTATAGCGATCGACATCATCAAAAAGATTGATTAAATCTTTGTTTTGGCTCCACCGAATTTTCCACACATCCTCAAAGATTAAACCGACTATCGCAGCGAGGTGGAGGGCGAACCAAAACAAATACGCTCTAGGAAATATCGCAACCAGCAGCCAACAACTGATGAGAACCAAAACAATTAAAACGACTGTTTTCAGAGCTTCGCGGGCAAACTTAGTCGCACTCGCCGGCCGGTATACGCGATCGGGCCCCGCGCCGCTGAGGTGCTTGAGCTCACCGACAGTAATTTCTAATCCCTGAATGTCAGCTCGCATAAATCTTCACAAATATATGTTAATTATAAAGTTTTGTAGTAGAACAAGGGGCTCGTCTACAATAAACCTAACACTTTTTTCACCCAAAACTGCACTATGTCCGCACGTCCTATATACCTCGACAATCACGCCACAACCCCCCTAGACAAACGGGTACTTGATGCGATGCTGCCCTATTTCACCGAACAGTTCGGCAACGCAGCCAGCATCAACCACGTCTACGGCTGGGAAGCAGAAGCAGCGGTAAAACAGTCGCGACAAATCATAGCAGAAGCAATCAATGCCTCCCCAGAAGAAATTGTTTTTACCAGCGGTGCAACGGAAGCAAATAACTTAGCGATTAAAGGTATCGCCGAAGCCTATTTCAGCAAAGGAAAGCACATTATAACAGTAAAAACAGAACACAATGCAATTCTTGACCCCTGTACGTATTTGCAAAAATTGGGATTTGACATTACTGTTTTACCGGTGAAAAGCGACGGGCTGATTGATATAGGCGATTTGATCAAAGCGATTCGGGCAGAGACAATTTTGGTTTCAGTGATGACGGCTAACAACGAGATTGGCGTCATTCAGCCGATCGCAGAAATTGCAGCAATTTGTCGCGGAAATGACATTCTTTTTCACACAGATGCGGCACAGGCGATCGGCAAAATTCCCCTCGACGTACAGGAGATGAATATCGATCTAATGTCCTTGACAGCCCACAAAATCTACGGGCCAAAAGGGATCGGCGCCCTCTACGTCCGCCGCCACAAACCGAGAGTGCAGCTAGCGCCGCAAATGCACGGAGGAGGCCACGAACGGGGAATGCGATCGGGAACTCTCTACCCACCGCAAATAGTCGGATTTGCCAAAGCAGTAGAATTAGCAATTGCAGAAATGCAGTCGGAAACAGAACGAGTGGTTAATTTGCGGCAGCGTTTGTGGGAAAATTTGAGTGAATTGGGCGATGTTTTTCTCAACGGTCACGCTACTAAAAGATTGCCTGGTAATCTTAATATGAGTGTAGGCGGGGTTGACGGACAAGCGTTGATGTTGGGTTTGCAACCGGCGGCAGCAGTTTCTTCGGGTTCTGCTTGCACTTCGGCGAAAATATCTCCATCTCATGTTTTAGCAGCGATCGGGCGATCGGACAAATTAGCTTATGCTTCAATTCGGTTTGGTATTGGCCGGTTCAATACCGAAGCAGAAATAGATGCAGTCGCCGAACACGCGATCGCAACTATTACATCTCTGCGACAAGCACAAAAAGTAATGAGTTAGACAGTTGACAGTTGACAGTTGACAGTTGACAGTTAACAGTTGACAGTTGACAGTTAACAGCGAAAATCCGTTCTGGGTTTTTGCTGTCCACTGTTAGAAAGTAGTTTAGGACTTACGCATAAATACCAAAGAAACTGGGTTTTTATCCATTTTTGCGATCTGTAACGAAGCATGATGCCAAAACCCGGTTTCTGAACACCCGCGCGTAAGTCCCAAACGCGAATTCCTATAATCTGTAGGGTGCGTCGCTGTGAGATACTCAATGGAACTTGCAGATTTTTTCGGGCGACGCACCTTACCATTTAGGATTGGACGATTCAATATCGTAGATGAGTTAAAGCATATACGACCAGATCCCCTACTTCTGTAGCCGTTTCCCAGACTCAACATCAAAGCTAATGCTAGAAGTCGGGCATCTACTAACACCAATCGTTTACTTATAACCAAACACCTCGCGCACCCGATAAATCGGTTTTCCCTGCGACTCGTGATAAGTCCGCATCATCACTTCCGCCAGCAAACCAAAACAAAATAACTGCACGCCAGTTAACAGCAAAACCACAGCCAAAATCAGCAAAGGACGATTGCCAATACTTTGACCAAAAGCCAATTTCAGGAAAGTTAAATAAATCCCTAAAACTGTTCCCAACGCCATAGAACTCATTCCCAAAAGTCCAAAAACGTGCATCGGTCGAGTCAGGAACTTTTTCATAAAAGAAATAGTTAACAAATCCATCAACACCCGAAAAGTCCGCCAAATCCCGTACTTACTTTGACCGAAACGGCGGGCGTGGTGTCGCACCGGCAGTTCTGCAATTCTCGCGCCTTCAATAAACGCCAACGCGGGCAAAAAGCGGTGCAATTCCCCGTAGAGATTCAAGTCTGCTACCAACTCGGATTTATAAGCTTTCAAAGAACAGCCGTAGTCGTGCAAAGTCACGCCTGTAACGCGACCAATTAACCAGTTCGCAATTTTAGAAGGAATCAACCTGCTGATAGTATTATCCTGCCGATTTTTCCGCCAGCCGCTAACTAAATCGTAGCCTTCATCTAACTTTTCCAACAACAGCGGAATATCAGCCGGGTCATTTTGCAAATCGCCGTCTAGGGTAACAATAGCACGACCGCGAGCGCGATCGAAACCTGCCGACATGGCAGCAGTTTGCCCGTAATTGCGGCGCAAAATTACAGCACAAAGGTCATCGCGACTGCTGGCTAACTGCTGGAGAAGTTCTGCTGAACCGTCCTTAGAACCGTCATCTACACAAATAATTTGATAGCTGAGTCCAGATGCTTGGATCGAAGTGGCGATCGCCTCAATCAAATGAGGCAAACTTTCCACCTCATTATACACCGGTACCACCACCGAAACATCCAGAACAACCTCAGCCTCAGCTTGCTGTCGCGCCAAATTTTCCAAAAATAATGCAGCGTCCATTGATTTATTCGATAACATCAGTAATCATTAGTCATTGGTCATTAGTCATTGGTCATTAGTCATTGGTCATTAGTCATTAGTCATTAGTCATTGGTCATTAGTCATTGGTCATTAGTTAACAGTCATTAGTCAACCGTCAACCGTTAACAGTGAACAACTCACTAGGTTGATAACTTGCCACAACTTTACCATAACCGCGCACTTGCTGGTAATAACCTCGACTGACTTCATCTCCATCCTCCGACAAAATATCGATACCGATACCGTTGCGACCTTGTACTTTTCCAGAACTGTGAATGTAGCGACGATCTCCGAGATACAATCCTACGTGATTTGCTTTTTCGGGAGTACCAAAAAATACTAAATCCCCCGGTTCTAAAGCACTGATACTAATAGGTTTAGTAAAAGCTTCTTGCTGATAAGCATCCCTCGGCAACCAGATGCCCGCAGCCACAAAAGCAGCTTGCATCAAGCCCGAACAATCATAATTTGGCCCGACTGTACCGCCCCAAAGATAATAATTGGATTGGTGCATAGCCTCACGAGCAAAAGTAATTGCAATTGGTAATTTTTCCTTAATTTCTGCCTCAGAAACCACCAGAGGATGATACACTGTTTCTGTCGGCTCGAGCAACTCAACATCTCGAATATCCAGCCATCCCGGATAATCATCTTCGCACAGCCGCACCATCACAGCCGTTGTATCCAAGTTTACATCGCTCTGTCTTACGGGGAGTTCGACGACGCGCAAATGCCGCCCCAGCGCTGCTTGAGTTGCCAATCGATCGCACTTTGGGGAATCGTAAATATTTATGTGCGATCGCGCCCGGTACTCCTGAACATCAGATAATTGATAATTGGCCATTGCTAATTGCTCACTGTTTGCTGTTAATTGTTCGCATTTAACGATAGATTGCCATTAGCTGCTAGCCGTTAACCGTTAACCGTCAGCCATCAACCATGACATTTTTCCACAAAGACGAACAATTAGAAACCCTCGGCAGTAGCATTATAGACTCCGCATTGTCAGAATTTACAGGATTAAGTGGCGATCGTATGGCCATTACCTGGATAGTCTACGATCCGCCGGTGCGAGTCAATACAGGCGGCGCCCTGAGTGCAGAAGAATTTTGGAAATATCAACCGCGAGGTTTTAGCGCTAGAGCTTCCGAACGAATTTATCCAGCCAGCATCGTCAAATTATTCTACCTCGTTGCCATCTGGGAATGGGCGCAAAAAGGCATGATTCAAACATCGCCAGAATTAGAACGCGCCGTCCGAGATATGATAGTTGATTCCAGCAACGACGCCACCAGTTTAGTAGTAGACGCGCTCACCGGCACCACCAGCGGCCCAGAATTATCACCAGGCCCCTTTGAAACTTGGAAACAGCAGCGAAACATAGTCAACCGTTACTTTCAATCATTGGATTGGCCGGAATTACAAAATATTAACGCCAATCAAAAAACCTGGTGTGACGGCCCCTACGGTCGCGAGCGAGCAGTTCTGGGAGAATTAATGGAAAATAGAAATATGCTGACCACAAATGCAGCGGCGCGTTTGCTGCACACTATAATCGGCGGCGTAGCTGTTTCCGCCCAAGCATCGCAAGAAATGATGGGTTTAATGAAACGCAGTTTAGAACCAGCAGAATTAGAGGCCGATCCTGAAAATCAAGTTACAGGTTTTTTAGGTGGCGGATTGCCAGAATCAGCAAAATTGTGGTCAAAAGCCGGACTGACAAGTCAAGTTCGTCACGATGCTGCTTATATTGAAATACCGGGTTTGCGGCCGTATTTGTTAGTTGTATTTACCGAGGGGAAAGAGAATAGCAAGAATGAAGAGATTTTACCATTTATATCGCGGCAATTTGTCGAAGCGATGAAAGTGCTTAATTAGATTTATGTTGGTAAATTGAAAACTATATACACAGATGCCCGACTTCTTTAACAAGTCGGGCATCTAACACCGTCAACTGTCAACGCTAACTTTTTAATTGAACTTGCTCCATCATTCGTCGATCTTGTTGGCTGTGAAAACGATGAGTTGAGGAAAGTAATTCTTCTTTGGTAACAGGAGTTCTTCTGAGAGTATCTAAAGGAACTAGAAACTCACATTTTTTTATTTTGATATCCAGTGCATCAATTACAAATCTTACATCCAAAAAACTGGCATCTTCGTAGTCATTATCTTCATAACGTTTAATTTGTTCTTCTTTCAGTCCAGCTAAATCTGCCAATTCTTTTTGGCTTAGCTTAGCTGCCATGCGAGCTTTAATCAAGATTTGGGGTAAATAATCAATATCATCAAGTGTTAATACTATTGGGGTGTCGCTATCATGAGATGTAAGCCTGTCATATTCAGCAATTTCTGCTTGTAAAGCCATCAGGTGAGATTGTTTGACATCCCCAGAAAGTTGCCACCCTTCGGGGTCTTTTTTCTTCAGTTCCTCATCTTGCTCTAACGCCCTAAGAGAATATTCAAAATTTCGGGCGCATTCTTGACTATATTCATACTCTTTTTCATTTTTAATCATGGCTTCCACCTTAATAAATCTATAGCAATAATGCCTTTAGGATTTAACTGTCTGTCACGCTGAAAGAATTCTATAGAAGTTAAGCCGTAATCTCCTATAGGTTGATCTGAACGAAAAATTTCACCTTTATATTTGGATTTCTGTGCACTACGATCGAAATGATTTAGTAATCTAGGGGCATTTTTTCGGAGATAATCGTAATCGACATCCTCGCTATCCCAACAAGCATCAAAATCTCCTGGGTCTGGTTTAATGGTAACAAAGCTGCCGTTGATATAAATTGTCCGGCAACCACCTGCTTTGAGTTGCTCCATTGCCATTCGCAGTCCGCGCATTAAACGCAACCTCAGCTCGTTGCTTCCAAATCGTTCTACAAATTCTTCCCATTCGCAAAAATGTACTCCTGGGGGTAAGTTGCCGTTTTCATCGAATTCTGGAATCACTTCCTCACACCTTAACACAGATGAATATCCGGCTCTTGAGCGTACCATATTGCGATCGTTGTTTGGAAGATTGCGATCGCAGCGATCGCTTCATTGACGTTCGCGACAGACTGAGGTGGCGCTACCGATCGCGAAGAGTGAGCAAAAGATGAGCCGAAAACGCAACTTTTAAGGGTATGACGAATCCAAAAACCTTTATCGATAAATGATTAAATAGAACGGAGAGGGAGGGATTTGAACCCTCGAAGGATGTTAACACCCTTAACAGATTAGCAATCTGCCGCTTTCGACCACTCAGCCACCTCTCCAAGATGACAGTAACTAACTATAGCACACACATCTTCTTTTTGCCAACCCCTCATTCAAAAATTCCTCAATCCCTTACTCTGTCTAGCATCCGCGACCTCAACCGCCAGCCTCTTCCCCAAAGCCCCTAGCCTTCAAGTGCTTTTCCCAACTAAAATTGGAACTCAAAAAGAACCTCTTAGTATACAAATATCCCAAGCGGTACAAGTTAGCCTTGCGATCGGCATCAAGGTGAAAATCCGTCGTCGTCACCTGAGCTTCAGTCACATCAATATTAATCACCCTGCCTTTATCCATTTCCCGCTGGTGATAGCGGTCTCTTGCTTTCATCATCGTTCTGAACATCGCCGCCAGCATCGACAGCGGAGTATCAATCTTAACTTGATTCTCAATTCCAGTATCGACCAATCGAAACCCAAAGGTAAACCAGCGGGGCATAGCGGGAGTCGAACCGACGGATTGTGTGTCATAAATCCACAGTGGGAAATTGCTCAGAATTCCCCCATCGACAATTAAGTCATCGCCCAGTTTTCCCGGTTCAAAAAATAGCGGAATACTCATCGACAGCCGCACCGCTTCAGCTACGCTAAAATCTTCGGGATTTGCGAGTCGCAACTGCTGGTATAAAGCATCGGAATCGGCAGATTCCTGCCGTCGCAAGTCGTCGGGGATTACCAACATTTCACCGCGAGTGAGGTTGGATATTACTACTTTTAATTCCCGGTCTTTTACGATCTGTTTAACATCGGCAAAAGTGTGCAATTTACCTCGACCGAGCATGGTTTCCAGCCACTGCAGGAACGGCTGCGCCGAATATTCTCCCATTTGACGGCTAACTGTTAGAAAAAGTAGCGTCCAAGCAGGAGATTGCAAGTCGTCGGCGGGGTCGCCGTTTAAAATTAGAGGACTGTTTTTTTTAGTTAAAAATATGCTGTAATCGAGCTGTCCTAAAATTTCCTCTAAATCATCAATTGACAAGTCGGTTGCCAATACTGCGGCGGTAATTGCACCGGCAGAAGTGCCTGCCAGTTTTCGCCAGCGGATGCCCAAATCGCTGCAGCACCTGAGTGCTCCTAAAAAGGCAACTCCGCGCACGCCACCGCCTTCAAAAACCCCGTCGGCATAGATTTGACCGTTTTCGTCGGGAGGCGGAAATTTGCTGAGAATTGTTTGTTTTTCGGTGGCGGTGATCCTGACACCGGGTTCTTGCAAAATTTGCTGCGGATACCATTTGCTCATGGGAAATACCTCGGATCGATTGGGGATTTTAGATTTTAGATTGATATCTATTGTTCTTGATTTTTGTGGGCATTCATTGCTTCTTTGACGTGTTCTTGAACTTGCGATCGCACTTGTTCGTAGGCCACCGACGCGCACCAAGGCCGGAGAGATAAAATAGTTGTATCTGGAGTAATCTCTGCCACCAAACAAGTCGGGGGCGGATTTTCCAAAACCAGGGGGTGAGAGTGGGCAATTTCTAATAACTCAGCCACTGTCGGACGGATCGGCCGATCGCCAATATCAATCTTCAAGTCTACTCGCCTCGTTCCCATTGCCGTTGTATTTTTCAGTGTACCGTTAAACAACTGATTGTTCGGAACAATAATTTTTATGCGATCGTCTGTCACCACGGTTGTTGAAAAAATCCCGATGCTGTCCACCACTCCCTTAACATCCCCAGCTTCAATCCCATCTCCCACTTCAAAAGGACGCAAACTAATCAACATTACCCCAGCAGCAAAGTGCGACAAAGTATTTTGCCACGCCAAACCGATCGCCAAACCCGCCGCACCAACCACCGCAACCACACTGGTAGTTTGAATTCCCAACTGACTCAAAGCGGCTACTACTCCAACTACCAAAATCGTAATTTCAGCAGCTTGAACTAAGAATTTCCGCAGTGTGGCTTCGGTGCGACTCAGTGCTCGGCGAGTCACGCGGCCCGCAAAGTCGATCGCAAATCGCGTAATTAACAAAATGCCGATCGCCCACAGCAGTTGAGGTACAATTTTAAACCCCAATTCTACGAGTTTTTTCGAGAATTCTTGAGCTACTTCCAAGGCTTGTGTTCTTTCTGCATTTAGCTGAGAATAGAAGGTTTGGGCTATTGGTATAAATCTGCTGATGGCTGTCATATTAATTGGGAATTGGGAATTGGCTTTCCCAGGGAATTGGGCATTGCAGTCTCAGTCTCCTCGCTTATCCCGAGAGTCCGACAGGGGTTGAAAACCCCTGTCTCATAGCGAAAGTCCTCTCAAAGAGGACTAAAGTCGATAATTTTATTCTTCAAACTCTTGAGTCGGTTTTAACTGAGATGTCGCACCATTCTCAATAAGGCTTTTATGGGCGGGCAGGATGCCCACCCCACAAGAAATTAATTCTTTGTGGAACAGGCAAGATGCCTGTTCTTGAGAATGGTGCAAGATGTAAGTTTTAACCGACTTTTGCTATGAGGCGGGGGTTTAAACCCCTGCCGGACTGTCGAGAGAGCTAAAGTCCTCTAAAAGAAAACTAAAATCAATAATTTTCTCGCTCAAACTCTTGAGTCGGTTTAAACCGACTTTTGCTATGAGGCTCTTGTTTAAACCCCTGCCGGACTACTGTTAACAGTTTACTGCTACGCGGGGCAATCGGTGTTTAAAACCGCAGACAATTTCCCACGAAATAGTTCCTAAAGTTGCGGCCCAATCGTCAGCAGTAATTTTATTTTCCCCATCTTTGCCTAACAGAGTCACCACTTCGCCGACTTCTAAATTGGGAATATCGGTTACATCCAGCATTAATTGATCCATCGTTACCGCCCCCACTTGCCGCACGAATTCACCCCGAACTAAAACCTGCATTTTATTAGAAAGATTGCGCGGAATGCCATCTGCATAGCCGATACCAATTACGGCAATCTGTGTCTGCCGCTGAGCTATAAATTGATAGCCGTAACTGACGCCTGTTCCTGCTTCAATTGTTTTCACCTGCGTTACCCTAGCTTTTACCTGCATCGCGGGCTTCAAATTGGCGATCGACTGCAAGTGAGGTGCTGGATAAAGACCGTAGGTAGCTAAACCGACTCGCACTAAATCGTAGTGCAAATCGCGATCGGCGAGGGCAGCAGCAGAGTTTGCCAAGTGGAGGCGAGGGGGGTTAATTCCTGCTATTTTAATTTGCTCGATCGCCCGTTTAAACCGCTGGTGCTGCTCTCTCATAAGTGCGGGATCGGGACTGTCTGCTGTCGCCAAGTGAGAGTAAATGCTGGCTAATTTTAAATTTGGCAAGCGCTTGACTAATTGCACAAATTCTGTTGCTTCTTGCCAGGGCGTACCCAAGCGAGACATTCCCGTATCTAACTTAGCGTGAACTGGCAAAGATTGGTTGAGACCGGCGAGAACTTCCGAAAAAATTAAGGCTTGTTTGGCAGTACAAATAGTGGGCTGCAAGTGCCATTGGGCGATCGCCTTTACCTGTTCCGCTGTATGGGTTGCCCCCAACAGCAAAATCGGCGCTTCTATCCCAGCTTCTCGCAATTCTATTCCTTCGGGAATTGTCGCCACTCCCAGCCAACTAGCACCTGCTTGCAATGCTATTTGACTGACTGCAACAGCACCGTGTCCGTAAGCATCCGCTTTCACAACTGCCATCAGTTCTGTGTGGGGAGATAAGAGATTTTTAAGCTCTTTTACATTGTGAGTTAAAGCTGCTAAATCCATTTCTACCCAAGCCCGCTGGCAAAGTCCCCCGTCACCTTCCCCCAGCACCGTCTGGCGGGATTCTTTTGTCGTTGATTCTGCGGTTGTTTGTTCCCAACTCAACATTGTCGATCGCTCCTACTTGCTTGCACGCTTAAAAACTGCTCTAAAAGCTGCTTGGATATTTTACCCTAAGTTTGATTATAATAAGATGTTTCCTTTAATCAATGTTATACAAGTTTAAAAAAAGAATGCAACTGCAGGCAAGCTGCAAACCCATATTGCATCAGTCATGCCCAATTCTAAAATCTAAAATCTAAAATCTAAAATCTAAAATGGTATTAACGGGTGTATCATAGCACCAAAAATACCCGGTAAAAACTATGGACGGACTGGCCTACCTGCATTTAGCTGAAACTTGGGAAACGGCTGCGGGTCAAACTCGATCGACAAACTCGAAAACGCACCCAAATTTAGCCTCTACTCCTTTACTTTTCTTTACGATCGCTCTCACCGTTTTAAATTTAGTCAATCCCGCACTCGCCATCAAAAAAGGTGATTCTGGCCCGGAAGTTGCCAAACTCCAGAAAACTCTGCAAGCAGCAGGATATTTTGGCGGTAAGGCTACAGGATTTTACGGTTCAGTCACCCGGGCTGCTGTGAAAAAGTTTCAAGCAGACAACAACCTGAAAGTTGACGGAATTGTCGGCCCGAAAACCTTGTCAGCGCTGAAAGGTAAGCCGGAAGGTGCGAGCATTGAAGCTGCGGGAAAAATATCGCCAAATGTCGATCGACCTTCGCCATCTCCTAGCGCCACAGAAAACACAAACCAACCCGAAGATACAACTAACAATCAGCCTAAAGAACCTCTATTTCAAGAACCATTTTTACCACCATTTAAAACAGAAAGTCCCGAGGAGAAACAAGAAAGTGAATCACAACCCCAAAGGCTAATAAATCCTCCCGACAACACTCAAGGAAAAATGACCTTGAAAAAAACTATTTACGGCAAGATATCGCCAAAATCAATAGTTTATTCGGGAGCTGGTTTGTTTTTTGCTCAAAACATGATGTACAGCCACACCATCACAGTTTACGATAGGAACTTTAAATTAGTCAAGACTATTCCCGATACAGTAAACTTGTCGAAGTTCGGCTTTTCTAAATTCAAAGGCAATTATCAAGGTTCTCCCGTAGAAGCTGCTTTTTCAACAGATGGCAAATATGCCTACGTATCCAACTATCAAATGTACGGTTCGGGGTTTAGGAATCCGGGGAGCGACAGGTGCTCTCCAGCGGCAAAACACGACCAAAGTTTTCTGTACCGCATCAATACCCAAACTTTGAAAATAGAAAAGGTAATTCCTGTAGGTGCAGTTCCGAAATTCAATGCTGTTTCGCCTGACAATCGCTTCGCGCTCGCGAGCAATTGGTGCAGTTGGGATTTGAGCGTAGTTGATATCAATAAAAATATCGAAGTCGAGCGGGTGAAACTGGGTGCATATCCTCGGGGTATTGTTGTCACTCCCGACTCAAAAAATGCCTATGTTGCCATCATGGGTTCTTCGGATATTGCAAAAGTGAATCTCATAGACTTTTCAGTAGAATGGCTGAGAAATATTGGCAATGCGCCGCGTCATTTGACGATCGATCCCAAGGGCAAGTATCTTTATGCAACTTTGAACGGTGAAGGAAATGTGGCAAAAATTGACCTAAAAACTGGTAAAGTGGTGGACAAAGTTTCGACGGGAAAAGCCCCTCGCAGTATGACTATTTCTGATGAAGGCAAACTGCTTTATGTAGTCAACTATTTCTCGAATACTGTTAGCAAAGTTAGGACGAGCGATATGAAAGTGGTGCAAACAGTGAAGGTTAATTCAAGTCCGATCGGAATTACTTACGATCCCGAAACTAATCAGGTTTGGGTAGCTTGCTATTCGGGCAGCATTATGGTGTTTCAAGATTAATCTAGCTGGTTCGTAGTGAGAAGGCTTCAGTCCTTACTACAAACAATAACGATGAAATCTTATTGTGGGGCGTTGCTCGTAGCCCGCCCCAAAAATATTATTTGGACAACTTTATAGGCTTCACAACATACTCAGAAGACTTAGCAGGTACTTGACCTTTTTTGGCCATAGCTTGGTAAATCATGGCTGCTACTTCAGCGCGAGTTGCTGTTCTATTAGGCTCCAAAAGTGTGCGCTTCGGGTGGTTGACAACAATGCCAGCTTCTGTGGCTGACGCTACTTTGTTAACTGCCCATTTCGGCACTTTTGCCCTGTCTGTATAAACTTGTAAAGTTTTGGTTGCTTTTGTTGATGGTTTCAGGCTCAAACCGCTCGCTAAAGCTGCGATTACTTCGACACGCGGAATCTGTTTTTCGGGACGGAACTCATTGTTTGGGTATCCTTTAAGATATCCAGTTTTGACGGTGTGGTCGATCGCAGTAGCTGCAGGATTTTTGTCTTTTACGTCTTTAAAATCAATCGATTTTCGGATCGGTTCTTTGTCGTCGGACATTCGCTGAATTAACCGCGCTAGTTCGGCTCGCGTTATCGGTTCGTCGGGACGAAATTTGTTGTCGGTGGAATCAGCAAAAATTTTGCGATCGACTAACGCTAAAATGAACGGACGCGCCCAATATTTGTCAGGAACATCGGATAATATAACGGGCCCAACTTTGGGTTTAGCCGCTTTCGGTTTGGTAATTGCCGGATCGGGAGCCGATCGCACAATTGGTTTGGGAGGAACAACGACGATCGCCCCCACCGGAGGAGTTGCCGGTAAAATCGGCCCTAAAGGTGCCACAGGTGCGACATCCGGTTCTGAGGGAACCAGGGTTGTAGCGGGCGATCGCAAATCCGAATTCGGCGGCGCAGGCGTTAATATTCCCGGGCTCGCGGGCGTGACAGCAGGTTGAGAGAAAACGGCTGGAAATTGCCAATTTTTGGCATTCAATCGATCGGGATTTTTACCTGTTACCCAAAATAAAATTGCTCCCATCGTGCCGAAGGCAACCAAGATAGCAATCAATTCATCCAATCCTAGAGGATTTCTTTCCCCTGACGGGGGTTGTGAAGAAGACATATTGTCACCTACAGACCAATGTAGAAATTAAATCACATATTTTTTGGGTCTGGTAGTGACTGAAATAAATAAATCAACTATTCCAAAGTTCTCACTCTCAATACCTGCGGTGGCGTGGCATCGGGAGGATAGATAAAATCAACTTTTACCGATCCTCAGTTGCGGATTTTTGCAATCTTCAACTCAGCGCCTTCTGCCACTCCCGAAAGAGCCACTCCGACTCGGTTGACGAGAACTCCTGCCGCTACCAAAACTCGGACTCCGCCTTTGCTGCGGGGAAGTTGAGTTGGGCGATCGCCTCAAATTGCTGCCGCCGTAACCCGAACCGGTCGATCGATTGGCATTTGGACTTACTGAGGGTCTTACTGGCTGGTTAGATGTGGGCGATCGCAAGCGGCCGGTCGTCCTTAAAACTTGACGGTTTCTCACCGCAGGAGGCGGAGTTTGGTAGCTAGTTTGATATTGGTTAACAGCTTGGCCGTAAGTATTGCCATAACCGCCATATCCTGTCATAATTCCCGGCTGATAGACTGGCGGCATATAATATTGCGGTCTAAATAACAAACTGCCGATCGCCTGACCGGCTACAGCCCCAGCAAACGGCGCCCAGAAGCCAGATTGCTGTCTCACTACTACGGTTTGGGGCTGACCGGTTTGAGGGTTATTGACAGTTTCAGTCACGTTGTGAACGTACTCAATTTTAAAATCTTCTGTCAAATGCAAAACCGCTGTATTGTTATCCAGATTTAGATAACTTTTCTTGCCTGCCGATATTTCTTCATCCGTTAACCGAGCCATTTGCAAATCCGTAGTGCGGTAAACTGGGGGACTGCCGGCGGGAGTATTCAGCAACATCAAACTGTATTCACCATCAGCATCGTCGTAGGTAGCTTGCTGTACGGGATATTGACCTTGAGCCAAGTTATTGTTTGGTGATGCAGCAGGACGCACCGTGTTAACATTAGTATTTGCAGCAGGACTGGCAGGAGGTTGTGGGGTAGGAGAACCGCAGGCGGTTGCCGTCCAGAACAAAGTTAAAGCCATTAAATAAATTGTCAGTTTTCGCAGCATCATAAATAGTAATTGGGAATTGGGCATCGGGCATCGGGCATCCGGCATCGGGCATCCGGCCTTGGTAGCAAATAACTAATAACTAATAACTAATTACTTATTCCTTAAAGAGGAATGAGTTCGGGGAAATTGACCAACACTTGGTCGTTGGTAAGTTCGTCACCCAACTGTGCGGGAGAAAAGTGAACTTGCACAGCTCGGAGGCTGTGCTGGTAATGTAAATTAATCATTGCTTTTAAACCGACTTTCAGCGCGCTGATGTCAGCGAGGTCTGTTTCTAGGGCAGGAACTTCGCCTTCATAAGCAACTGTCAGCATCACTACGACATTTCTAGTTACCGGCAAAGACAAGGGGGAATTTTTATCGTAAACAGATGTGCTGTATTGAGGCTCGCTGAGATAACGATCGGCTGAATCAGTGAAAAGCTCATCCACATAATCGCCGGCTTCGCCTTCATTCCAAAAAACATCGCCTTCATTGGCTGCTGCTTGCCAGTAGTTGTCGTACTGCAACAGGTGATTGCAAATTTCTACAAGACCTTCTCCTAAAACTGCTAGGTCGCCATCGGCATCAATTGCTTGTCTGGCGGTGCGGTTGAGAACTCCTAACAGCGGTGCAACTTCTTCGCCTGTTAGGTGAACGAACACACGGCAAACTGCCAGTCGAGTTTTACCTGTAAATTGATTGAATCGATCGCGCCAAGCATTCATAATAACCTATAGTTGTAATTTCTAGGGCTATATTTCCCACGATAGCAGGCGATTTGCACTCTTGCCGTCTAACCTCAGATTGATATCGAGGGCATTTTGAGCGATCGCCTCCACAACATACTGTCTCGCTTTGAGTCATCTAATTTTATAGCATTTTTGAATCGGAGCAAATACAGTAGGGAAACGGCACTGCCGTGTCCTGACGGGTATCTGCGATTTTTAATAATAATTGGTAAAAATTTGAGGATTGTAGCAAGACTTTTTTAAATTGATATTAATTCGGCGTTCCTTTGCTTTGCCGGAATATGATATTGTTTGCGATCGATTCACTTGTCAATTGTTTGCTGTGCTTCGCGATCGCGATCGTATGAATTCCGGCTGCGCCGGAATGAGATAGAGGACACGGCACTGCCGTGTCCCTACCGCGATCGATTGTAGGGACACGGCAGTGCCGTGTCCTGATTTCGGGTAAAATTAATTCCGATACAACCGGAATTGATATCACAGGAAATTGTCGGTGGATACATTTAATTCAAAAAACCTCCAATCTTGCAAGATTGGAGGTTTTTTGAGCGAATTCTTTAGTTTGAAATAACTATTTGACGATCGCGTTTTGGACTTGTTCGATCGCAATTTCAGAACTCAACTCGGCAACTGGCGAAACTGGCAAATCCAGCTCGCCGCCCGGAGCTTCTGGGTGTTCGCGAACGGCTGCAACCGCATCTGCTGACTCAGCTACAGCACCCGCCGCCGCCAAATCGAGCAACGCCGGAACTTCCAGGTATTCAGAAACACCTGCATCTGCGATCGGATCGATCGGCTCTTCAAAAACTTCAAAATTATCGGTCATCGCAGCGCAAGCAGCAGAAGCGCGCTGGCCGGCACGGTAGCTCATGTAAGCCGCACCGCCACCCAAAACTCCAGCCAAACCTAGGAAACCGAGAGCTGCTGTTTTGTAGGATTTCCACGGATTCATTCGCTCCGAACCGCCGGAACCCAGGATCGTTGGCCCCGGCCCCGAACCAGATTGACCCCCCCCAGATTTGCTGTAGAAACAGGGGAAAGCAGATGCGGCGTCACCGATGGCGATGCTGCTTGCGATCGCGACGACGGAAGCAATGCCAGTTAACACTTGAAACTTCTTCATGGTGCTCTGGAGATTGTAAAGGATAATTAAAAAATTAATGCTAACAGCTCTTTACAAATGTATCAACTCTGCGCGCCGCCCAAATCGCGGATCGATCGCAAAAGTCAGCTATAGCCTGACGCAATTCAAATTTAAAATTGTCCGTTTGAAAACCTGGAATGGTTGCTGTGTAAGCGTCTTGACTAATAGAACGGCAGAAGTTGAAGTATTGTAAACCAATATGCCCGATCGCGCCCAAATTAGAACATCTGAGGTTAGACAGTAGAAAATTTAGTTACAGACTGGCAAACACTTGGTGACAAACTACTTTTAAGGCTACTTTTGAAAAGGCTTAGTTATTGGAAAAACTCTTATTTTTATGACAGACAGCGGGAATCAAGGCATTGAGCGAGCCCCTCGCCGATTGTTGGTGACGGGCGGGGCTGGATTTATCGGCTCGAATTTTGTGCATCACTGGTGCAGCAGCTATCCGGGCGATCGAGTAGTCGTGCTCGACGCTTTAACCTACGCCGGAAACAGACAAACCCTGGCAACTTTGGAAGGAGGCGAAAATTTTCGGTTTGTGCAGGGGGATATTTGCGATCGTACCCTAGTCGATACCTTGCTCAAAGAAGAAAACATCACCACAGTCGCGCACTTTGCCGCAGAATCCCACGTTGACAGGTCAATTATCGGGCCCGCAGCCTTCGTTCAAACAAACGTTGTCGGAACCTTCACACTTTTAGAAGCCTTCCGCAAGCATTTTGAAGCAATTGATGAGCCATCTCTCAAAGCAGAAATGCGCTTTCTCCACGTTTCTACCGACGAAGTTTACGGCAGTCTCGGCCCCGACGACCCAGCCTTCACAGAAACAACCGCCTACTCGCCCAACAGTCCCTACTCAGCCTCCAAAGCTGGCAGCGACCACCTCGCCCGCGCCTATTTCCACACCTACGGCGTCCCGACAATTATCACCAACTGTTCCAACAATTACGGCCCCTATCACTTCCCAGAAAAGCTCATTCCATTAATGTGCATCAATATGCTATTGGGCAAACCGCTGCCAGTTTACGGCGACGGTCAAAACGTGCGAGATTGGCTCTACGTGCTCGACCACTGCCGCGCTTTAGATGCCGTTATCCACCGCGGCCAACCTGGGGAAACCTACAATGTTGGCGGCAACAACGAGGTTAAAAATCTCGATTTAGTAAAAATGCTGTGCCAGCTAATGGACGAATTAGCTGAGGATTTGCCCGCGCGTCCTTGCGAACAATTGATCGCTTTTGTCAAAGACAGAGCGGGGCACGATCGGCGTTACGCTATTGATGCCAGCAAAATTAAAACAGAGTTAGGTTGGACTCCCTCAGTAACAGTTGAAGAAGGTTTGCGGCAGACTGTAGAATGGTACTTAGCTCATCGGGAGTGGTGGGAACCCCTGCTTTCCGAGGAATATCAAACTTACTACCGGAAAGTCTACTCTAATTAATCTCCTCCTGGACGCACGGGCCACCAAAAACCCGAACCGGTCAAAAAAAAACCGGTTTTCCAGCTCGATATTGCGTCCAGAAAGGTTGCTGTCTTGCCTCCAAGCTTTACATTTAAACTCCTGGCGCAGAAACCGGGTTTGAGGGAGGAAAATCTTTCGTGGAGTGCGATCGGAGTTAAAAAACCCAGAGTTAAAAAATCCGCTTTCTTGGGTCTTTACGCCTAAGTTCAGATTTAATTAGGTGGAGTTAAATATCACAAACATTCACTGTTGTCAATTTTTGTAAAGATTTAGTTAACAATCATCCCAAACGCATAAATTCAAGTGTTTGTGGCGGATAATTTGTATAGAGTTACCAGATTGAGTAAGCATTTTAGAAGCTTTTACTAAACACAGAAAGTAGCAATGACCGAAATCAACTGGCTCAAGCACGTCCAAGAACCTAAATACTGGCTGTTAGGCATCGCCTCCGGTTTGATTGCCCTGCACCTGACTCTGACTTCCAGAACAAACGACACTGACCTGTTCGGCACAATGTTATTGTTTTGGGGAGTCGTAGCATTTCTTATTTGGGAAAGACACGAATCCTTAACTTTAGAAAGCGGAGTTTTCAGCAGCTTATTTGGGGCATCGCTAATTGCTTTAATATTGCTCAAAAGTTCCTCGATATCAGGTGGATACGACTATTTTATAAGGGTTGTGCCTTTCTTATGTGGAATCAGTCTGGCGTTGCTAGCTTCCGGTACAAAAGGACTGAAACAATATTGGCAGGAACTTCTAATTCTTGCTTATACAGCTATTCCTCCCGGATTGATAGGAGTATTTGTTGATGTAGCCCTATTAACAGCAAAATTTTCAGCTTTCCTCCTCCACTATCTAGGATTTGAAGTGGTGCGGAAAGGGGTTTTTCTCATCCTGGAAAAGGGCAGCGTGGAAGTGTATCACGGCTGTTCCGGGGTAAATGCAATGCTACAATTATTAGGACTAGCTCTGGTTTTCTTACTGATGTTTCCTACCACTACGGGTCAGAAAATAGTATTGCCATTCGTGGCCATAATTACTGCATTTCTAGTTAATGCCGCGCGAGTTGCTCTCATGGCCGTGCTGGTATCGCTATCTCAACCCGAAGCATTTAAATACTGGCACGCAGGAAATGGTTCGGTAATCTTTTCGATGATTGCTGTATTTATTTTCGGGTTATTCTGCTGGTTTGCAATTTTGAAAGACGAACCCCAAAATAAGGAAAAACAGAATTGCTAATGGCTATTACTTCTTGGAAACCAGTTAGGCTTTCCCTGTTGGCTGTTACTTTGGGAGGGGTTTTGTTGGTTGCCGGAAAATTGGTTTTCTATCCATCTGCCGGCAATAATATTGTTACCCCGTTTGAGTTTCCCGAGTCGGTGCCTCTAGCCGATTGGAAACTCAGCAAGAGCGCGCCTCTGGAAATTAGCGACAATTCAGGATTCAAAGCTGCCAGGAAATATGAATATCAAAAAAATAGCACGGTTCTAGAAATAGAGATGCGCTATGCGGTAGACACCATTGGAGATGTGGAAGGTATGATGAAAGGACATACTATTCTCAAGTCGTCTCCTGGTAAACTAGCATTAGCAAGCACTCAAGGCGCAGGGTTTCACGGAATTTTGCAACAGCAAAATCGACTTTATTTGAGTTCGTGTATCAATCCTCGCGGCGGTGCTACAGTAACTTCCCAACAGTTTAGATACAATCGAAATACTCGCGATTGGCAGCCGAACCGCATTCTGTTTTGGCTGTTGGGTAGGGGAAATATTCAAGACAGGCGCTGTTTGTGGACTCAGATGTCTGTGCCTTTGGATAAAACAACTCCAGAAAATGCCCAAAAAATTCTAGAGAATGCTTGGGTTTCTTGGTATGGGTGGTGGCAGCCGCGATTTCCCGAACCTTGAGTCGAGCCAGTCGATTTGAGATTTGAGATTTGAGATTTACTCCACAGGTGAATCTGGAAGCTTGAACAAGAGTCTAAATTTTTTGACTCTCCACGACTGTTGTCGTTCGCAAGTATCCGTTTTTGGGCGGGTCAAGAGAGATTTTTCTTAACAACAATTCTGATTATTTTATGAATGACGTACAAGGCGAGCAAGGTTTTTCTATCTACAGGCTGCGTTGGATTGGCTACGGTTTATTAATTCTGTCGTTATTAGATACGATCGCAGTTCTTATACCAGCAAATTTTGGCAATCGCGTCTGGGAATTGCAGACGATTGGGGCTGTAGTGGAACGGGTGCCAGTTCCTTTACTGGCAATGGCGCTGATATTTTTTGGAGAAGGGTACGATCGCAGACGTTTGGAAGACCCTTTTTTAAAGGTTTTGTCTTGGCTTTGTCTGCTGCTGGCCTTGGTTTTTCTGTTGATGATGCCTTTGGGAATTTTTGGCACTATCTACGTCAACAACCAAAACAACAAGCAAATTACTACTCAAGCAAACCAACAATTAGCTCAGTTGCAGCAGGTGGAAGAACGGCTGAATAAGGGTACTCCTGAAGATTTAAGGAATTTGGCGGGGGAACTTACCCGTTTGGGGGTACAAGCGGATACGCAAAACCCGCAGCAACTGAAAGAGCAAATTCTTTCGAGAATTACTCCGGCTAAGGAAAGGTTGCAGACGCAAAGCGCTGCGGTTCAGTCAAGTCAGCGCGTGGGGTTATTTAAAAATGCTGTTAAGTGGCTGCTGGGCGCGCTGATTTCTAGTGTTTTGTTTTTTACGTTGTGGCGGGGTACTGATTGGGCTCGGTAGTAGTTTTGAGTTTTGAGTTATATCATGTCCGGTTAATCAGTTATCATTTGAGTGCGAGCGTCTCGCTCGCTCGCGCAGAAGCTGGCACTCGCAAATAAATATAAGCGATCGACCGGACATGATATTAGATGTAATATCAATTCCGGTTGCACGAGCAACCGAGGACACGGCAGTGCCGTGTCTACCCAAAATAATCATGAGCCCCCCTCGGATGTAATTATCGTTCGATTGATTGTAGGGAAACGGCATTGCCGTGTCCTGACTGTGGGTAAGCTGTCGCGCATTTAAATTGCATATTCTCCGCGGGCGGGACGCCCACCCCACAAGACGGGGAATTGTTTTTTGACAGACAATTTAAATGCCGCAACAGCTTAATATTAACGAAGTTAGGAATTTAGGTGCTGATCGATCGTATTTTCGAGTTTGTCGGCAATCCCTTCAACCCAGTTTTCATCTTGTTTTGTATAGCTGCGGGGCGCGTTAGCACCTAAGATTAAAACGCCTTGATTTCCAAGTGGCTGACAGATAACTCCTTGGGTATTTTCTGGCAAATAGTCAAATTCAATTTTGCCGGGATAAATATTGAGATTTACTAAATAAATTGGTTTGTTTTTGTCGAGCACTCGCTGCAAAATCGGCCCTGGTTTGACTTCGGGATTGATGCCTAAAATGCCGCGCCGCAATAGAACTTTTCCTTGATACAAAATGACGATCGACCTTGTGGCGGTATTTGTCAACAGCAAACGCGACGCCCAAGCTAATTCTATTTTCACAGCCTCCGGCAAATCCGGCGCAAATTCAAAACCTTCTTCGCCGATAAGTTTTACCGACTCGGGCGATCGCGCTTGCACCTGCTGCCACAGCAAACCTGTTAAAATCAGCAGAGCGCTGATAATTACTCCCAAAGCGTCCGATCGAGCTTGAGAATCTGTGATTTGCTCTGTCAGCAAGCGGTTGACCATTAGCAGCGTACCTGCTAACCCTCCTGCAACTAAGGGCAATTGCCGCAAAACTCTATTGGGATCGGATTTAGTCATTTGTCATTAGTTATTAGTTATTTGTTATTTGTGAAGGGCTGCCAATAACCAGTAACCAGTAACCAGTAATATCATGTTCGGTTAATTAGTTATCATTTGAGTGCGAGCGTCCCGCTCGCGAGCGAGACGCTCGCACTCAAAAATAAATATAAGCGATCGCTCGAACTTGATATAACCACTGACTGCTGCCAACCGTCAACTGTCAACTGCCAACTGCCAACTGCCAACTGACTTTATCCTACTTCTCCAATTTCGACAATTCGCTGGAACAGATAGCCGGTGCCGCGGGCGGTGAGAATTAATTCGGGATTGCTGGGGTCGTCTTCCAACTTTGCCCTAAGCCGCGAGATGTGAACGTCCACTACGCGGGTGTCTACGTGGCGTTCTGGCGTGTATCCCCAGACTTCCTGCAAAATTTCCGATCGCGAAAAAGGCTCTCCAGAACGGCTGACAAGCAGTTCTAACAAGCTGAATTCCATACCCGTGAGCCGAATTCGTTCGTCGCCTTTGTAAACTTGGCGCTTGTTGGTGTCAATCCTAATATTGGTGACGTGGATGACTCCCGAGCTGGGAATGCCCGAGGCGCCGTTTTTGTCAACCCGGCGCAGTACCGAACGGATGCGGGCTTCGAGTTCTTTGGGAGAGAAAGGTTTGACGACGTAATCGTCGGCACCCAATTCTAAACCGGTGATGCGATCGGCTACGTCTCCCAAAGCAGTTAGCATGATGATGGGTACGTCTGACTCTTTTCGCAACTCCTGACAGACGCCGTAACCGTCGAGCTTTGGCATCATTACGTCCAAAACCACTAAGTCGGGTTCGGTGTTGCGAAATGTTTCGAGAGCTTCTTCGCCGTCAGCAGCGGTAACGACATCGTAGCCAATCATGGAAAGGCGAGTCTCCAGAATGCGGCGGATACTGGCTTCGTCATCTACTACCAGAATTTTTTCTTTATGGTTTTCCAAGTTACCGAGCACTCCTTAAGTTACATTTCAGATAATGTTAATTTTTTGTACCCTATCATAGAGGACACAAATTGAATCATGGGCGGCGATCGGTCTGAAAGCTTGATAATTGCTTTAACTCAGACTTTTCTAAATTTTAAGGGTGACTATTTATCATAAAACAATGCCTAAGCCTCGAATACAATATATTTGTCGGGAATGCGGCTATGATTCACCACAATATTTTGGCAGATGTCCTAGCTGTCAGAAGTGGGATTCTTTTGACGAGCAGTTAGAGCAACCTACTGCTGGTGTGCCGCGGGCTGGTTTAACTGGGGTGACAACTAAGACAGTGGGCGGTTCGCCCCCTGATAAGTCGAAGGGTCAACCAAGGGTATCTTTCAGATTATCGCAGATTTCCGACCAAACTCAGTCTCGCTGGCCTTCTGGTTACGGGGAACTCGATCGAGTTTTGGGAGGCGGGATTGTTCCGGGTTCGCTGGTGTTGATTGGGGGGGAACCGGGAATCGGGAAATCGACGCTGCTGTTGCAGGTGGCGAATATGTTGTCCCGCAAGGATCGGATACTGTATGTCAGTGCGGAGGAGTCCGGCCAGCAGGTGAAGTTGCGATCGCAGCGTTTGGGCGTGGCTAATCCGGTTGAATTGTCAAGCAACGGCGGGCATAAATCCGGCAGCAACGGGGAAGCTAAAAAGGATTCCGAGGACAATTCAGCGGAGAATTTCTATTTGCTTCCAGAGACGGATTTAGAGGTTGTTTTGCGGGAGTTGGAAGCGCTGAAACCTAATGTGGCAGTGATTGACAGCATCCAAACTATTTATTTTGCTAGTTTAACATCGGCTCCGGGTTCGGTGGCTCAGGTGCGGGAATGTACTTCGGCTTTGATGCAGGTTGCGAAAAGGGAAAATATTACTTTATTTATTGTCGGTCACGTTACGAAAGATGGAGCTTTGGCCGGGCCGAGGGTTTTGGAACATTTGGTAGATACTGTACTTTATTTTGAGGGCGATCGCTTTGCTTCTCACCGACTTTTGCGATCGATGAAAAACCGTTTTGGCGCTACTCACGAAATCGGCGTTTTTGAAATGGTAGCAAACGGTTTGCGAGAAGTAGATAACCCGTCGGAGTTGTTTTTAGGCAATAGAGATGAATTTTCTCCGGGTACTTCGACGACTGTTACTTGTGAAGGAACTCGACCGATTTTAGTAGAAATTCAGGCGTTAGTCAGCCCTGCGAGTTTTGGTTCGCCGCGCCGCACTACTACGGGTGTGGATAATGCTAGATTGCAGCAAATTTTAGCTGTTTTGGAGAAAAGGGTGGGGATTCCTTTATCTAAATTAGATGTGATTTTGGCGACGGTGGGCGGGTTGAAGGTGGATGAACCGGCGGCGGATTTGGCAGTGGCGATCGCCGTTGTGGCCAGTTTTCGCGATCGGGTAATCGATGCGCGCACAGTTTTGCTCGGAGAAGTGGGTTTGGGGGGACAGGTGCGGCCGGTTTCACAATTAGAATTGCGGCTGAGGGAAGCGGCAAAATTGGGTTTCAAAAGGGCGATTATTCCTAAGAATCAACCGGTGCCGGAGTTGGGGATGGAGATTATTCCGGTGGCGAAAGTAATCGATGCAATAATTGCAGCGATTCCTGCTACTCCGGCTCAGTTGCAGTCTGCTGATATGGAGTTACAGTCTGTTGATTTGGAGGAAGAGGATTTGTTTAATTGAGTTAGAATTGTGATGTGGAAAATTGATAGTAAGGAGGCACAAATTATGTATCAAGTAGACGTTGTTGAGGCAAAAGAAAAGCTTTTGGAATTAATCGAAGCGGCGATGAGAGGCGAAGAAGTGGCGATTACTCAAGATAACCAGCCAGTTGTAAAATTGGTAGGAATTCCCAAACAAGCTAAACCCAATCGGCAAGCAGGAAGTGCCAAAGGAATGGTTTGGATGTCCGATGATTTTGACGAACCGCTAGAAGAGTTTAAGGAGTACATGGAATGAGGTTGTTGTTGGACACTCATACTTTCATTTTGATGCTTATGTGCGGGTGTGGTGAATTAAGTTAGTTTAAAAATAAAGAGGCAAAAAGGAGGTAATCGCAACATGAGCGTTAGATTACATCCCCATGCTCAAGCACGATTGATTGAGCGAGGTGCAACTGAGGCAGAAGTAATTGCTACTGTTGAAAGTGGCACAACTTTTCCGGCTCAATTTGGCAGAACCGGATTTAGGCGCAACTTTTCCTTCAATGCTGAGTGGCAGGGAAAAGTTTATGCTATGAAGAAAGTGGAGGCGATCGCAGCGTCAGAAGGCGAAGACTAGATGATTATCACTGTAATTGTCAAATTCTTTTGAGCAGGAGGTTCCCGTGAAACTGAGTTACGATCCGAGATACAACCTAGCTTATATATACCTGCAAGAAAAAACCGCACAGGTAAAAACTATCCAGGTTAGGGAGCAAATGAATGTGGATATTGCCCCAGACGGTACTATTTATGGAATTGAATTACTCAATGCCAATCAACAATTAGGGTCGGATAGTCAAGGAAAACTGATTGTTGTCAACGAAGCTTTGGGAGAATATTCCGAAATTCAGCTTGCACTTTAATGGCATTGAAAACAATGAGTAAAAATGTGGTTGCTGGATGAATGCTAGGAGTAATATCAAATGATTCAAACTAACTGGCAATGCGTACACACCCTTCACGGACATTCATGTTCGGTAACTTCTGTTGTCATCACTCCAGACGGACAGACTGTAGTTAGCGGAAGTGCTGACAGCACAATTAAGCTGTGGAACCTCAACACAGGGCAAGAACTTCACACTTTATCAGGACATTCACAAGGGGTTACATCCATTGCCCTCGCCCCTGATAGACAAACTCTTGCTAGCGGCAGTAAGGACAAAACTATCAAGCTTTGGAATCTCAGCACTAAAGAGGAAATTTACACCATCACCGGACATTCAGACATAATTACTTCTGTAGTTATCAGCCCCGACGGGAAGACTCTGGCAAGTGCCAGCGAAGACACAACTATCAAACTTTGGAACCTTAGAAATGGAGAAGAAATTCGGATTTTAAAGTGGCCAGTAGAAGTATTTTATAGTTTGGATATTTTATTCAGCCCTGACGGAAAGATTCTACTTAGTAGCAGTGCAGATGATTATGTTTCTCTAAGTGCAGTAGCTTTTAATTTAACCACTGGAGATGAAATCTGGACAAAGCATTGGCAGGAGGGTATGGACTCTGTTTATGCGATCGCTGTTAGCCCCGATGGAGAAACTTTTGCGACTTTGCACTGTGTGGGAACTATTAAGCTGTGGAATCTCTACACGGGAATAGAAATCTATACTCTTGCGGAAAATTCAATGGGGGACTTCTGCTTAGCTTTTAGCCCTGATGGGAAAATTTTAGCAAGTGGCGGGTGGGATTCTGGCAGCGAAGAGGATAGTACGGAACCTGGTATTATCGAACTTTGGAATCTCGATACCAGAGATAAAATTTGCAGTCTCTTGGGGCATTCATGGGGAGTTTACTCTGTGGCTTTTAGCCCGGATGGGCAGACTCTGGTTAGTGGAAGTGATAACAAAACTATCAAGATTTGGCAAAGAGATTTATAATCGTGCGAGTTTTTTTTATCACTCAAGGAATTAGAAAGTAAATCACAAACTGAATAATGTTGTAAAAAAATTGACCTAAAAATTATGAAAGCCTACGAGTTTCCCGCAAAAGTCACAGATCAAGGGAAAATAGAATTTCCCGATACCCTCTTAAAATACTTGGCAGTTAACCAAGAAGTCCGAGTTATTGTTCTGGTGAAAGAACCAACTGACACAGAAGATGAAGAAGAGGAAAACGCTGCTTGGCATCGTCTTGCCACCGAACAATTCTTTGGTGGTTGCAGCGAAGAAGACGCAATTTACGATGAGATTTGAGCTATGACTAATTATCAGTTTGGATAATTAGTTCTAGTTGCATTCCTGTTTGCGGGTGCAGCCGAAACTAAACGCCGTCCTGGTTTGGTACTGTTGGACACAGGAGATGAAGACATGATTATTGCGAAGATAACCAGTCAAATCCCTCGCACAACTTTTGATGTAGAAATTCGGGAATGGCAACAAGCAGGATTAAATCGACCTTCAGCGGTTCGCTTACATAAACTGAACACATTCAAAAAAGTTTAGTTGAACGCAGACTGGGAATATTAACCCCTGATGATTTGGCACAAGTTAGAGAAAGAATACAACAAATATGGTATGCTATTTGAGCAAGTTTAAAAAAATATTTACTTGCCAAATTTTTGAGGTGCGTTTTCACTAAACATGAACAAATCAAAAAGACGCAAAAATCAGTGGTCAAATGAACTAAACGACATCATTAGAGGTGCATCTGGCGGTTTTTTGTTCGGAATTCCCCTGCTTTATACGATGGAGGTTTGGTGGATCGGTTCGTATACTACACCAGCGGAAATGTCGATCGCGATCGCAACTACTTGTATCGCCGTTTTCTTGCTGACTCGCACTGAAGGTTTTCGCAAAACTAAGGACATCCGCTGGCTAGAAGCTGCAATCGATACCGTAGAAGCAATCGCTATCGGCATTGTTTGTGCGACTTTTATCCTGTTTTTGCTCCGGGAAATTACGCCGGAGACTCCGCTGCATGAAACTTTGGGGAAAATCATCTTTGAAGGTCTCCCGTTTGCCTTGGGAGTGGCCCTGGCAAGGGGTTTCTTGAGCGGCGATCGCTATCAAACTTCAGACAGTGAACAGGAACCTACAATTAATGCAACTGTAGCAGATATCGGCGCTACTTTAATCGGCGCAATGATCATTGCTTTCAACATCGCCCCAACTGACGAAATTCCCATGCTAGCGGCAGCGATTTCGCCGCCTTGGCAATTAGCAATTATCGCCGCTTCGCTGCTAATTTCTTACGGTATAGTATTTGTAGCAGGCTTTACTTATCAAGCAAAAAGGCAGCAGCAGCAAGGGATTTTTCAGCGTCCCCTCAGCGAAACAGTCATGGCGTATTTAGTATCGCTGGCGGCTTCTGCATTTATGATGTTTTTCTTCCAGAAACTCAGTTTTGACGACCCGTGGTCGATTTGGTTGAGCTATACGTTAGTGTTGGGATTGCCGGCGACTATTGGCGGCGCCGCGGGGAGGTTGGCGGTATGAATAAAAGTAATAACGAACAGCAACAAAAAAGAACTTTTGCTGAATGGGTGACATTTGCGATCGCCTGCTCGATCCTTTTTATCCTCACCGGGCTCGTACTCTACAACTGGGTGACTAAAAAGCAGGAACCTCCGATTATTTCTGTCTCTCGGAACACGCCTGTTCGCGAAACTCAAGGGCAATTTTACGTACCGTTTACAGTGACAAACACGGGCGGCGAAACAGCCGAATTAGTGCAAATTATTGCAGAACTGCGCGTCAACGGCGAAGTCTTGGAATCCGGCGACCAACAAATTGATTTTTTGTCAAGCGGCGAAACTCAAGAAGGAGCTTTTATCTTCAGCCGCGATCCGCGTCAAGGTGAGTTAATTGTGCGATCGAGCAGCTATAAACTACCTTAGTAGTGCTAAATAAGTAATGATACCTTGTAGTGATGTACAAAATAGCACATGGCACTGGTGTGATTTTCTAGCGATTAGGAAAAAGACAAGGTTTTTCCGGTAGTACCCTAGAACTAATGATGCTAGATTAGCAGTAGTTCTTGCTAATTTATCGCTGACAATCCCTCTTTGTCCTAACTGTTGTTCTTGCCAGACAGTCAAAAACGGTCGCATTCACAACAGTAAACAGCGGTTTAAGTGTGTTAAGTGCGATCGGCAATTCGTTGAACATCCGCATTTATACGGTGATTGACCGGCAGACACGAGAACTAATTGATCGATTGTTGTTAGAACGTATTTCACTTGCCGGGATTGCTCGTGCGATCCAGATTTCTCAGCAATGGCTCCAAACCTACGTTAATGAGAAATATTCTGGGGTACCCCGAAGCGTGGATTGATTGAATCCGTAGGAGCAGCGAGTTATTTACCTGTCTCCTTTTTCTCCCGATTTAAATCCGATTGAAAGCAGAAGAGTCTCAGATCAAAGAATATCTACGTTGGGTTGGTGCACGTAAGTAATTACACTTGAGTGTCAGCACTTGTGGACGGATTCGACTCGATCGCTCTCACATCTCTCACATCTCTCACAAATTCGTTCACTCCTTGTAGTTACTGTACCTAATACGGTTGAAAACCGCTATAAACGAAGGTGGGCGGGGCGGGTTTTAAAAGGGCAAAATCGCTCCTAGCAATGATTACGGGCTAAACCAGCCTCTACAGACCATTTATATTTTTTTGCACCTATCTACTTAGCTGCGGGATGTGTTATCATCAAAAATATAAAACTTAGATAAAAAGGGTCATATGTTTTACAAAAATTCAGACTTTTTTAAGCTATTTAACGAAAAAATACTTTTTTCAGGTTTCAATATTAAAGAAAGAGATATTTAGCCAAACTGCCCCAACTATTTACTTTCGCACAGCATCAAATACTGTTAAGAGAGATACAATATTTATGAATATCAAGGCAAATTACAAACTAATAGAAAAAATTAATGAAGGTTTGACTACAGTAGTTTATCGCGCAGAGAGGAAGGAAGATCGGACTGCTGTGATTATCAAAATCCTTAGCTCTGACTATCCTACTCTCGAAGAGATCATGCAATTGAGACATGAATATGAAATCTCCCGACATCTCAATTTAGAAGGTATTGTCAAGCCCTACGGTTTAGAAAATCATCGTAATGGTCTGGCATTAATATTAGAAGATTCAAAAGGAGAAGCACTCAAAAAGTTTTTGAGCGATCGCCAACTTCAACTAACAGAGTTTTTAGCAATAGCTATTCAGCTAGCAGACACTCTGGGTAAGTTGCACGACAACCAAATTATTCATAAAGATATTAAGCCGACAAACATCATCATTAATCCTACAACCCTCAAAGTAAAAATTACTGACTTTAGCATTGCCACGCGATTGTCTAGAGAAACCCAAGCACTCAGCCATCCCACTTTACTAGAAGGAACCCTGGCCTATATATCGCCAGAGCAAACAGGGCGAATGAATCGCTCCATTGACTACCGCACCGACTTCTATTCTTTGGGCGTCACATTTTATGAAATACTGTGCGGCGAACTGCCATTTAAAACTCCCGATCCGATGGAATTAGTTCACTGCCACATCGCCAAACAGCCAGTACCGCCCTACGACATATGTGCAGAGGCGCAAAATAGCACAGCAGAACATACCATCGGCAATCCCAAATCAAAAATTCAAAATACCGAGATTCCCAAAGCAATTTCTGACATTGTGATGAAATTATTAGCCAAGACTGCTGAAGACAGATATCAAAGTGCTTACGGTCTTAAAGCGGATCTAGAACAATGTCTAAGTCAGTTGCAACAAACTGGCCAAATTTCAAACTTCATCCCCGGTCAGCGCGATAAATCCGGTCAATTTCTCATCCCGCAAAAACTGTACGGACGAGAAACGCAACTAGCCACCCTGATGGATGCCTTTGACCGTGTTAGCGCTGGAACAGCCGAAATGATGCTAGTTTCCGGTTACTCAGGAATAGGTAAATCTTGTTTAGTTTATGAAGTACACAAACCCATAGTCGGAGCTAGGGGTTATTTTATAGCTGGCAAATTCGACCAATTTAAGCGGAATATTCCCTATGCAGCCTTGATTCAAGCGTTCCAGGAATTGATCCGACAATTGTTAACAGAAAGCCCTGAAAAAATTAGTTTTTGGAAACAGAATATTTTCAATGCTTTAGGGCCAAATATTCGGGTAATTATTGACGTTATTCCCGAATTAGAATTGATAGTTGGCGCGACACCAGAAGTTTCTCAGCTAGGTGCAAACGAATCGCAAAATCGCTTTAATCTTGCGTTTAAACAATTCATTCATATTTTCACACAGAAAGTACATCCGCTAGTCTTATTTTTAGATGATTTGCAATGGGCCGATTCAGCCTCTTTGAAATTGATTCAGTTGCTGCTAACCGACTCAGATAGCCAATATTTGTTGCTGATTGGAGCGTATCGAAATAACGAAGTCAGTCCAACTCATCCGTTAATGCAGACCTTGGATAAGATTCATTCATCCGGGTCAATAGTAAATAATATCATCCTCCAACCGTTGGCACTCAGTACAGTCAATCAATTAGTTACTGACACCTTGGGTGACAACTGCTCATCAGTCTCCACTCTTGCTTCTTTTTCCGCTCGACACGGAGAAATTGAGCGAGAAAGTTTGCTTGCTAAAAACAATAACACTGAAAGAGAAAAGTGGAAGTTATTAGCTGAGCTAGTTTTCAATAAAACTCAAGGCAATCCCTTTTTTATAACTCAGTTGCTCACCTCTCTTGACGCAGAAAAGCTGTTGACATTTGACTTCAGCATCGGCAGTTGGCAGTGGGACATCGGGCAAATTCAAACTATTGGAATTGCGGATTATAACGTCGTCGAACTCATCGCCAGAAATATTCAAAAACTGCCTCCAGACACCCAAAAAGTTTTAAAGTTAGCTGCTTGTATTGGCAACCGATTTAATTTAGACGTTTTGGCGATCGTGAATGAACAATCTATATCAGAAACTGCATCTGCTTTATGGGATGGACTTCAGAGTGGTCTAATTTTGCCGATCGGGGAAAGTGCCTACAAAATCCCGTTACTATGCAAGGGTAATGACTCCTTAGCAATGGGTAATAGTCAAGGAACCCAATTAGAAGTTAACACTTACAAAGTATCCTACAAGTTTTTGCACGATCGCGTGCAGCAAGCGGCTTATTCTCTGATTCCTACTGAACAGCAAAAAACTACCCACCTGAAAATTGGTCAACTACTGTTGCACAATACAAATCAAGACACCATAGAAGAAAATGTCTTTGATATTGTTAACCAGCTAAATGTGGGAGTGGAATTCATTACGCAGCAAGAAGAAAAATACCAGCTTGCTCAATTAAATTTAATAGCTGGTCGAAAAGCCAAAGCAGCGACAGCTTATGAAGCTGCTGTCACGCTACTAAAAGTAGGGTTAGAACTCTTAGCAGAAAACAGTTGGCAGAGTAACTATGACCTGACGCTCGGACTCTATGTAGAAGCGGTGGAAGCGGAATATCTTACTACCAATTACGAAAGGTCTGCAACTCTTGCTGAAGTTGTTCTGCAACAAGCTAAGACTCTACTCGAAAGAGTGAAAGTATACGAGCTACAAATCCAGTTTTATATGGCTCAAAATCAGATGTTAAAAGCCATTGATACTGGTATGGAAGTGCTGGATATGCTGGGTGTTTCCTTGTCAAATGAAGAAGGTGACGGGGGGTTTGTGGTTGAGTTGCCAAAGCTCACGGATTTGGACAATATCCCAGAAATGACAGATCCTTACAAGATAGCGGCTTTAAGGATACTAATGTCCCTTGTTTCTCCTGCTGTCGCTGCTAATCCTGAAATGTTGCCTCTGCTTATA
Source organism: Microcoleus sp. N3A4 (assembly GCF_036701805.1). NCBI lineage: Bacteria > Bacillati > Cyanobacteriota > Cyanophyceae > Oscillatoriales > Microcoleaceae > Microcoleus > Microcoleus sp. N3A4. The sequence goes on along the minus strand of NZ_JAUBRJ010000011.1, from coordinate 53,826 downwards.
GTGAAGTTGGCTAAAATTTGCATTGAATACGGCCATTCCCCTCTTGCTGCTGTTGCTTATGTTTTTTATGGTGTAATACTGTGTTCAGCAATTGGGGATATAGATACCGGATATCATGCAGGTAACTTAGCATTAAAGTTACTTGATAAATTTAACGCTAATTCGCTTAAATGTAAAACATATCAAATATTTTACGGCTTCATTATACATTGGAAAGAGCATACTAAGGAAGCCTTGCTACCCTTACTTTCAGGTTTTCAAAGTGGACTGGAAACCGGAGATATAGAATATGCAGGTTATTGTATTACTGTTTATTGCGCTATCGTGTTTTTGACTGGGCAGCAATTAGATATTGTAGAACAGCAGCAAAGACAATATCTTGATTTAGCGTTAAAACTAAAACAAGATTATTCCATCTACTATATCAAAATATTTCACCAACTGACGCTAAATCTTAAAAATAAAATGGAAAATCAATGTCAGTTAGTTGGTGAAAGTTTTAATGAAACACAAATGTTACCTGTTTTTATTGAAACTAACAATCGAACTTTGCTGTTTATTGCCTATCTTGCCAAAACGATTATTTTTTATGTATTTAAAGAATATAATAATGCCGTTACCAACGCTAGTTTAGCCTCAGAACAAGCAGGAAGTGTGATGGGCATGCTAGTTTCTTATACTCACAACTTTTACTATTCATTGGCTCTCCTTGCTCAGTATCCCAATGCTTCAATATCAGAGCAACAAGAATCCCTGGCAATTCTCGATAAAAATCAACAACAAATGCAGAAATGTGCATTTAATGCCCCCTCTAACTTTCAGCATAAGTACGAGCTTGTAGAAGCAGAGAAAGCACGGGTTCAAGGGCAAATTGTAGAAGCAATGGAATATTATGACCGAGCTATAATCGGAGCCAAAGAACAAGGATACATTCAGGAAGAAGCACTAGCCTCTGAACTAGCAGCCGAGTTTTATTTCTCCCTCGGTAGAGACAAGTTTGCTCAAATTTATCTGACACAGGCTTACTATGGATATGTTCATTGGGGAGCGAAAGCTAAGGCTAAAGATTTGGAGTCAAGATATCCTTTGGTATTTTCTGAGATGCTGAAGCGAGAATTCATAGGCATGGAGATTAATAGAACAACAACATCGACGACTACCGGAGGAAGTTCGGCGCTTTTAGATTTGTCCACTGTCAACAAAGCATCTCTGGCTTTGGCTGAAGAAATAGTTCTTGATAAGTTACTGGATAAGTTACTTAAAATTGTGATGGAAAATGCTGGAGCTACAACGGGCTGCTTGATATTAGAAAAAGATGGAAAGTTATTGATAGAAGCTACAGGTGTTGTGGATAGAGATACGGTTGTGTTGTGTTCAGAACCACCAGTTGAAAACAGCGACGATCTGCCAATTACCATAATTAATTATGTGGGCATAGCTAAAGAAAATGTGGTTTTAAATGATGCAGCAGTGTCAGGAAGATTCATAAACGATCCTTACATCATAAAAACACAACCGAAGTCTATATTATCTATGCCTATTATTAATCAAGGCAAGCTTATTGGCATTCTATATTTAGAGAATAATATAACAACTGCTGCCTTTACAACGCAGAGGGTAGAAGTATTAAAAATACTTTCTTCACAGATAGCTATATCCCTTAAAAATGCGATGCTCTACGGGAAATTGGAAACTGCCACTCAAAACTTGAAAGCAGCTAACGAGAAATTAGACGATTACAACCAAACCCTAGAACAGAAAGTGGAAGCCAGGACGCTGGAGTTACAAGAAAAAAATACGCTTTTGAGAGAACAAGCAATTCAGCTTGAACTTGCTCTCAAGGAATTGCAAGCGACACAGACTCAGCTAATTCAAACTGAAAAAATGTCAAGTCTGGGGCAGATGGTTGCTGGTTTAGCTCACGAAATTAATAACCCGATTAACTTTATCTATGGAAATCTTACCCACGCTAACGATTATTTTAATGACTTGCTGGGGTTGCTGAATCTTTACCAGCAGCAATTGCCTAATGCAACTCCTGAGATTCAGAATGTTGCAGAAAATATCGATCTGGAATTCTTAATTTCTGATTTTCCTAGATTGCTTGATTCGATGCAGGTAGGGGCAGAACGCATCCGCCAGATTGTCTTGTCGCTGCGAAATTTCTCGCGCTTGGATGAGGCAGTAATGAAACCAGTAAATATCCATCAAGGTATCGATAGCACTCTGCTACTGTTGCAAAATCAGCTAAAAAGTAAGCCAGAAAATCTAGATATTGAAATTGTTAAAGAATATGGAAATTTACCTAGAGTAGAGTGTTACGCCGGCTTCCTGAACCAAGTATTTATGAATATACTCAGCAATGCGATTGATGCTATAGAGGAATCATTGGTAAAGTCTCCTATAGCATCAATCTCCAAGAAAAAATCACAAGTTCGCATTCGTACCAGTGTCATAAATAATAACCAAGTAGAGATTCGGATTGCCGACAATGGAGCGGGGATGACAGAGGAAGTAAACCAGAAGATTTTTGACCCTTTCTTTACTACAAAACGTGTCGGCTCTGGCACTGGTTTGGGATTGGCTATTAGCTACCAGATTGTAGTAGAAAAACATCATGGTAGGCTGACTTGTATTTCCGCTCCTGGACAGGGAGCAGAGTTTGTTATTCAGATTCCTCTCAAGCAGGGAGCTGAGCGCTTGGGGGGGGGCTAAAGCCCAACTACCTACTTGACTTAAGGGTTGATTCAAAGGTACGTAGTTGCGCTTCAGCGCTCTTTGGGGCTAAAGCCCAACTACGTACCTAAATGTAGATGAAATAGTGACAAAGGTACGTAGTTGCGCTTCAGCGCTCTTTGCGGGCTAAAGCCCAACTACGTACCTAAATGTAGATGAAATAGTGACCAAGGTACGTAGTTGCAAAGGTACGTAGTTGCGCTTCAGCGCTCTTTGGGGCTAAAGCCCAACTACGTACCTAAATGTAGATGAAATAGTGACAAAGGTACGTAGTTGCGCTTCAGCGCTCTTT
>NZ_JAUBRJ010000011.1:39933-50698 GCF_036701805.1 Microcoleus sp. N3A4 | reverse complement strand
GGGCTAAAGCCCAACTACGTACCTAAATGTAGATGAAATAGTGACAAAGGTACGTAGTTGCGCTTCAGCGCTCTTTGGGGGCTAAAGCCCAACTACGTACCTAAATGTAGATGAAATAGTGACCGCGATCGCAGAAATACCGCTATTAATATATATCATAAAGTGATTAGGCGATCGCAGCAAAAGTTTACCGAGCTTAGCTTTATTGGGTGGTGCTAGGCGCTATCATCCTCATCTGATTGCCAATTTATTTAAATAATTTAAGCCTTTTGGTTAGGGTATGCTATTAACTCCGCAACTCGGATGGCAACGGATCAAAAAACTCAACAAAACTCAGGATTTCCCTATCTAAGGAAGAATAAAATGCTAGGTAATTTCCAAGATACTTGCATCCACCAGCTATTTGAGTTCCAAGTAGAGCGATCGCCTGACGCTATTGCAGTAATTTTTGAAGGGAAGCAGCTAACTTATCAGGAGTTAAACACCCAAGCTAATCAGTTGGCGAATTATCTGAAGACTCTCGGTATTGGGCCAGAGGTATTGGTCGCTGCCTGTGTGGAGCGATCGCTAGAAATGGTTGTAGGTCTATTAGGCATTCTCAAAGCAGGGGGAGCTTATGTACCACTAGATCCGAATTATCCCCAAAATAGACTGGCATTTATGTTAGAACATTCACAAACGCCAGTGTTGCTAACACAACAGCATTTAGTCGAATCTCTTCCCGAACATCAAGCGCAGATCATCTGTTTGGATGGCAATTCAAAAACATTAGATCGCTTCAGCAAGGAAAATCCAGACAGTGAGGTGACACCCGATAATTTAGCCTATGTGATTTATACATCTGGCTCTACTGGTCAACCCAAGGGAGTAGCGATCGAGCATCGCGGTGCCGTTAACACGCTCCTTGATATCAACCAACGTTTTGAAGTCGAAGCAGGCGATCGCGTTTTAGCTCTCTCGTCCCTTAGCTTCGACCTATCTGTATATGACATTTTCGGCTTGCTAGCTGCGGGAGGAACTGTTGTTATCCCGAAAGTATCAGCAACACCAGATCCCGCTGATTGGGTTGAGGCGATCGCGCGATCGCAAGTCACAATCTGGAACTCAGCACCCGCCTTGATGCAGATGCTTGTAGATTATGCCGCTGCTCATAGCAACACTCTGTCATCATCTCTGCGATTAGTGCTTCTTAGTGGCGATTGGATACCCCTGACTTTGCCAGATCAAATCAAAGCTTTAGTCGAGAGTGAATTGAATCAACCCCTCCCCAACCCTCCCCTTAGCAAGGGGAGGGGGCTAGATAGGACTGAGTTGGCATCCGCTGTAGGCGAACCTTCAACCCTTGCGGTCATTGGCTTAGGAGGTGCAACCGAGGCTTCCATCTGGTCGATTTTATATCCCATCGAAACCGTTGACCCAGCATGGAAAAGCATCCCTTACGGTCGATCGATGACTAACCAGAAATTCTACGTCCTCAATGAAGCAATGGAGCCTTGTAATGAGGGAGAAGTTGGGGAACTCTACATCGGGGGAATCGGTTTAGCGAGATGCTATTGGCGAGATGAAGAAAAAACCAGCAAACGCTTCATTACTCATCCCCATACAGGCGATCGCCTTTACTGTACGGGCGATCTGGGCCGCTATCTGCCCGATGGTAACATTGAGTTTCAAGGTCGCATTGACCACCAAGTTAAAATTCGCGGCTTCCGCATCGAACTGGGCGAGATTGAAGCAGTGCTGGGGCAACATCCAGATGTGCAAATAGCAGTGGTAACAGCACAAGAGGATGTCCCCGGACAGAAACGCTTGATAGCTTATCTTGTTTCCAAAGTTACCGCAGAACGCACACCCTTCAACAGCGAATGTTTAGCAGAATTTGATGGCGATCGCTCAGTTAAACTACAAACAGAAGACATATCAGTAGGTGGAATCGGCGTAGTTGGAGTTCCAGATAATTGCTCAACAAGCCAGCGCGTTCGCCTGCGTCTAATGCTACCGGGAGATGCCGAAGAGCGATGTTTTGAGGGAACAGTCGCTTGGTGTCAGGGAAATCAGGCTGGAATTGAGTTATCTCTCACACCCACTGAAGAAGCTGTGATTCAGCAGAGCATAGACTACCTCTTAGAAACTCAAGGATTCTTAAAATTTTTGCAACGCACCGCCGCGGGCAAGTTGCGTAACTTCCTGAAAGATAAGTTGCCCGACTATATGGTTCCCTCCAGCTTTGTATTCCTGAAAACCTTGCCGCTAACGCCCAACGGCAAAATAGACCGCCAGAAGCTATTAGCGCCAGCCGTTAAAATTTCCGAAGTAGGACAAGATTATGTAGCACCTCAAACTCCTGTCGAAGAGGTAGTGGCAGGAATCTGGGCTGAAGTGCTGGGACTAGAGCGAGTTGGTATTCGCGACAAATTCTTGGAATTGGGAGGTCACTCTCTGCTAGTCACGCAGATTGCAACTCGAATGCGAGACACCTTCCAGGTGGAATTACCCTTGCGTACTCTGTTTGAGTCTGTCACAGTAGCCGATCTTGCTCACAATCTGGAAATCGCCAGTCACAAAGCTCCAATACCCCAAGCTCCCCCGATTCTACCAATTTCGCGCGATCGGGACTTACCTCTATCCTTTAGCCAGCAACAACTGTGGTTCCTATGTCAACTGGCTCCCGATACACCTTTCTATAACGAACCGATTACCATTCGCCTGCCCGGTTCTGTAAACGTTGCCGCACTAGAGCGCAGCATCAGCGAAATCATCAAGCGTCACGAAATTTTGCGAACCACCTTTGGTATTGCGAATGGGCAACCAGTGATGGTGATTCAAGATGCTTTTAATTTTGCTTTGCCAGTGGTGAATCTTGAGGAATTGCCAGAGACAGAACGGGAGTCTGAAGCCTTACGGCTGGCAACTTTGGAAGCGAAGCAGCCTTTTGACCTCGCCCAAGGGCCGCTGGTGCGGGGTACTCTCATGCAGTTGGGCGAGGCAGATTATAGGTTGTTCCTGACCATACACCACATCGTTATTGATGCTGTTTCTCTGTACGGCTTGTTTCTGAAGGAACTGGGGACTCTTTACACCACCTTTTCTTTGGGCTTGCCATCGCCTCTTTCTGAACTGCCGATTCAGTTTGCGGACTTTGCTTACTGGCAGCGACAATGGCTACAGGGAGAAGTGCTGGAAAACCAACTTAGATACTGGAAGCAGCAATTAGCTGATTTGCCAACACTGCAACTGCCGACAGACCGATCGCGATCGCCAATCCAAAGCTTTCGGGGTGCAAGGCAATGTGTCGCGCTACCTCAAACTTTGAGTGAGGCGATCGCCTCATTAAGTCAAAAAGAAGGCGTTACCCTCTACATGACACTGCTGGCAGCCTTCAAAACCTTACTCTATCGCTACACGGGGCAGACTGACATTGTAGTAGGCACTGTCACCGCAGGAAGAAACCAGTCAGAGATTCATCAGCTAATTGGGTGCTTCATCAACACATTGGTACTGCGTACCGATCTCAAGGACAACCCGACTTTCCAACAGTTGCTAGAAAGAGTGCGGGAAGTGACTTTGGGAGCATTTGCTTACCAAGATTTGCCTTTTGAGAAGTTGGTAGAAACACTGCACCCAGAGCGGAATTTAGGTCAAAATCCCCTGTTTCAAGTTGCTTTTGTTTTGCAACCGCCAATGTCAGGCATGGATTCGATGCTGAATTGGAGCCAGTTGGATATTGATACCGAAACGGCAAAGTTTGATTTAACTCTGGAATTACAGGAGACATCCGAGGGCATCGTCGGTCGTTTTGAATACAGCACAGATTTGTTTGATGCTGACAGTATCAAGCGGATGGTGGGGCATTTTCAAACTTTACTCGAAGGCATCGTTACTAACCCAGAGCAGAAAATTGCCGAGTTGCCTCTTTTAACTGAGTTTGAACGGCAGCAGTTGGTGGATTGGAATAATACCGAAACTGATTATCCCAAAAATGCGTGCATACACCAGTTGTTTGAAGAACAGGTAGAGCTCACGCCCGACGCGATCGCATTAGTCTTTGAAGACGAACAACTTACCTATCAAGAGCTGAACCAACGAGCGAATCAGTTAGCACATCATCTCCGCAATTTGGGTGTGGGTGCAGAGGTACTGGTGGGGATCTGTGTAGAACGTTCCTTAGAGATGGTGGTGGGAATTTTGGGCATTCTCAAAGCTGGTGGAGCTTATGTACCGCTAGACCCAGCTTATCCGCAAGAGCGTTTAGCTTTGATGTTAGAAGATGCTCAAGTACCAGTGATCCTGACTCAGAGGCAGTTGGTCGAATCTCTTCCCAAACACCAAGCACGTATCGTTTGCCTAGACACAGACTGGGAAATCATCGAGCGACAGAGCGAAGAAAACCCTGGATGCAGCTTAACCTCTGATAACCTAGCCTATGTGATTTACACTTCCGGGTCTACAGGCAGACCAAAAGGCGTACTGGTGGCACACCGAGGACTATGCAACCTCGCCAAAGCACAGATTGAGATATTTGACGTAAATCTCTCCAGTCGTGTCCTCCAGTTTGCTTCCTTGAGCTTTGATGTTGCAAGTTCCGATTGGGTTATTGCCTTGTGTTCGGGAGCAACTCTGTGTATCGCAAGCAATAATGCTCTTTTGGCAGGTTCTAGTCTGATTGAGGTGTTACGCGATCGAGCTATTACCCACATTGAATTACCAGCAGCAGTCTTGGGAGTTCTTCCCTTGGAAGAGCTTCCTAGCTTGGGAACAATCATTGTTGGAGGAGAAGCTGTTTCCGCCGATCTTGTGGCTAAATGGTCATCAGGTCGTCGCTTCTTTAACGCTTATGGGCCGACCGAATCCACCGTCTGTGCCACCATTGCCGAATGTACTGATAGTAAAGAGTCACCGCCCATCGGTCGGCCCATTGCCAACACGCAGGTCTATATTCTAGATGCCCAAAAACAACCTGTCCCGATCGGCATTCCGGGAGAATTGTATATTGGCGGTGCTGGTTTAGCGCGGGGCTACCTCAACCGGCCCGACCTAACAGCCGATCGCTTTATCCCCAACCCCTTTAGCCATGAACAAGGCGATCGCCTCTACAAAACTGGCGACTTAGCCCGCTACCTAGCCGACGGCAATATCGAATTCCTCGGTCGCATCGACCAGCAAGTGAAAATTCGCGGCTTCCGCATCGAACTGGGCGAGATCGAAGCGGTATTGAGCCAACACCCGGATGTACGAGAGTCTGTAGTTATCAAGCGGGAGGATGCGTCCGGCAATCAGCGCCTAGTAGCTTATATTGTTTCCCACCTCAGACCAGAACGTACTCCCTTCAAAAGTGAGTGTCTGGCAGAATTTGACGGGAACCCGGCAGTGAAACTTCGTACAGAAGACATCTCTTTAGGTGGTGTCGGCATACTGGGCGTACCAGATACTTGTGGGCCCGGTCAAACCGTCCGCCTGCGCCTGCATCTGCCCGGTTCCGATGAGGAGCTATGGTTGGCGGGAACTGTGGCTTGGTGTCGGAGAAACCAAGCTGGGATTGAATTGGCTCTGAGCGCGATCGAACAAAAACTTTTTCAACAAAGCATAGAGTATCTTCTGGAAACTCAGGGGTTCTGGAAAGTTTTGCAACGCACAGCAGTCGGCAGTTTACGCAATGTTCTCAAGCAGAAGCTGCCCAACTATATGATGCCCTCCAACTTTGTGTTTTTGAATGCCTTGCCGCTGACACCCAACGGCAAAATAGACCGCAAGGCCCTGCCAGAGCCAGATACTTTTAACCCACAGTTGGATTGTGTCGCACCCCAGACTGAGATCGAAGATGCGATCGCTACAGCTTGGGAACAAGTATTACACCCAGAAAAAGTTGGTGTCGATGATAATTTATTGGACATCGAACTGGGCGATATCGAGGCGATATTGAGCCAACACCCGGATGTACGAGAGTCTGTAGTTATGAAGCGGGAAGATGCGTCCGGCAATCAGCGCCTCGTAGCCTATATCGTTTCCAACCTCACACCAGAACGTACTCCCTTCAAGAGCGAGTGTCTGGCAGAATTTGACGGTCATCCAGCGGTGGAACTTCGCACAGAAGACATTTCCATCGGTGGCGTCGGCTTAGTGGATGTGCCAGATACTTGTGGGCCCGGTCAAACCGTCCGCCTGCGCTTGCGTATGCCCGGTTCCGGTGAAGAGCGGTGGTTGGCGGGAAGTGTGGCTTGGTGTCGGGGAAACCAAGCAGGGATTGAGTTGGCTCTGGGTGCGATCGAACAAGATATTTTTCAACAGAGCATAGCGTATCTTCTGGAAACTCAGGGTTTCTGGAAAGCTTTGCAACGCACAGCAGTCGGGAGTTTACGCAATGTTCTCAAGCAGAAGCTGCCCAACTATATGATGCCCTCCAGCTTTGTGTTTTTGAATGCCTTGCCGCCGATCTCCAATGGCGAATTAGACCCTCTGACGCTACCAGTTCCAGATGCTCTTAACCCGCAGTTGGAAATAACTTATGTTGCACCCCAAACTGAGCTAGAGCAAATTATCGCTACAGTTTGGCAACAGGTATTACACTTAGAAAAAGTAGGTGTAGAGGATAATTTCTTCGATCTAGGCGGTCATTCATTACTGATAGCTCAGGCTCATAGCCAACTGCGCGAAGTGGTGGACAGAGAGGTTTCAATTATTGAAATGTTTAAATATCCAACCATCAGCTCCTTGGCGCAATATTTAAGTGAGGAGCCAGAGGAAAAATCCTCTGTTGGGCAAAGTCGAGAACACATCAATAAACAAAAAGAAGCAATCAATCGCCAAAAGCAAAAACAGCGCTTGCAAGGAAAGAATAAAAATGGATAACTCTGAGACTACCAACTCTATAGAAGGTATCGCTATCATCGGCATGGCAGGTCGTTTTCCTGGTGCTAAAAATATTGATGAGTTCTGGGAAAACCTGCGTGATGGTGTGGAATCTATTTCTTTCTTCTCTGAACAAGAACTAGAATCTTTGGGTATTGACGAATCAGTGGTGCGCGATCCGCGCTATGTAAAAGCAAGAGCTGTATTAGAAGATATTGAGTTGTTTGATGCTTCATTCTTTGGGTTTAATCCTAGAGAAGCTGAAATCACAGATCCACAACACCGCTTTTTCTTGGAGTCGGCTTGGCAGGCTCTAGAAAGTTCTGGCTATAACTCGGAAACGTACGAAGGTTCGATAGGGGTTTACGCAGGCGCAGGGAGTTTCAATACTTATTTTTTGAATAACCTTTATCCTAATCACCAGCTTAGAGAATCCGTTGGAGATTTTCAACTTGCGATCGCCAATGAGAAAGATTTCCTGTCAACTCGCGTTTCTTACAAATTAAACTTGAAGGGGCCGAGTATTACTGTCCAAACAGCCTGTTCTACTTCATTGGTTGCTATTAGCATGGCTTGCCAAAGTTTGCTAAATTATCAATGCGATATGGCTTTGGCTGGTGGCGTTTCTATTGGCACTAACCAAAAAACAGGATATTTTTATAAAGAGGGAATGATTCTTTCGCCAGACGGACACTGTAGAGCCTTTGATGCTAAGGCACAGGGAACTGTTAGCGGTAGCGGTGTGGGAATTGTGGTTTTGAAAAGATTAGAGGAGGCGATCGCGGATGGAGATTATATTCATGCGGTGATTAAAGGTTCTGCGCTCAATAATGATGGTGCTTTCAAAATTGGCTATACAGCTCCCAGTATAGATGGTCAGGCGCAGGCGATCGCAGATGCTCTAGCACTAGCAGAAATTCCCGCTGAAACCGTCAGCTATATAGAAGCTCACGGAACCGGAACACCCCTCGGCGATCCGATCGAAATTGCGGCGCTGACGCAAGCTTTCTCAGTTGAAACTAAGAAAAAAGGCTTTTGTGCGATCGGTTCTGCAAAATCCAATATCGGACATTTGGATACTGCTGCTGGTGTCACTGGCTTAATCAAAACTGTCCAAGCTCTCAAACACAAGTTAATACCGCCTAGCTTGCATTTTGAACAGCCTAATCCCAAGATTGATTTTGCAAACAGTCCCTTTTATGTCAATACTAAGCTTTCCGAATGGAAAGCAGGTAAAACTCCCCGTCGTGCTGGAGTTAGTTCCTTTGGCATCGGTGGAACTAATGCTCATGTGGTACTAGAAGAAGCGCCTAGTGTAGAGCAGGGGAGCAGGGGAGCAGGGGAGCAGGGGAAAGAAGATCAACTGTTAGTTTTATCTGCAAAAACTAGCACTGCACTTGATACGGCAACCGCAAATTTAACAGAGTATTTAAAGCAAAATCCTGATGTAAATCTGGCTGATGTTGCTTACACGCTTCAAGTTGGTAGAAGAGCTTTCAGCCATCGAAGAATAGTCGTTTGCAATAACAATCAAGAAGGTGTTACCGCCCTCGACAATCTCGATCCAAAACGAGTTTTTACCAGCTTTCAAGAGTCCAAAGATCGACCTGTCGTATTTATGTTTTCAGGACAGGGTTCGCAGTACATCAATATGAGCTTGGAACTCTACCAAGTTGAACCAACATTTCGCGAACAGATCGACCTAAGTTCGGAAATTCTTAAACCTCATTTGGGAATCGATCTGCGCCACGTACTTTATCCCAATGAACCAGAAGCAGAAGCAGCTACAAACCAACTAAAACAGACGGCGATCGCACAACCAGCACTGTTTGCGATCGAATATGCTTTAGCTAAGTTATGGATGTCGTGGGGAGTGCATCCCAAAGCGATGATTGGTCATAGCATTGGTGAATATGTCGCAGCTTGTTTAGCTGGTGTTTTCTCATTGGAAGATGCCTTATCCTTGGTAGCTGCACGAGGTAAATTGATGCAACAACTGCCGAGTGGTTCGATGCTTGCAGTTCCACTTCCAGAGCAGCAAATGCAACCATTTTTGGGCAATAAACTCGATTTAGCTGTGATTAACGGAGCATCTATGAGCGTGGTATCAGGTGCTACTGATGCCGTAGATGAATTGGAACAAAAATTACTAGAAAAAGGTGTAGAGTGTCGCCGATTGCACACTTCTCATGCCTTCCATTCACAGATGATGGAGCCAATTTTAGAACCATTCACCAAACAGGTGAAAAAAGTTAAGCTGAAATCGCCTAAAATTCCATATTTGTCGAACGTTACTGGTAATTGGATTACAGCGACAGAGGCGACAAATCCGAGTTATTATGCTCAACATCTGCGGCAAACAGTACGCTTTGCAGATGGGTTACAACAGCTATTAAAAGACCCAAATCAAATATTGCTAGAAGTGGGGCCCGGACGGACGTTGAACACGCTAGCAAAACAGCATCCTCATAAGGGGGCTGAGCAGATTATACTTTCTTCATTGCGCCATCCACAAGATCAAAATTCAGATTTAGCTTTTTTACTTACTACATTGGGTAAACTCTGGTTAGGAGGAGTACAAATAGATTGGTCTAAATTTTATGCTGATGAGCAGCCTTATCGTCTCCCATTGCCTACCTATCCGTTTGAGCGCCAACGTTACTGGATTGAAGCACCAGGAATCGAGCAACCGATTAAAATTGCATCTTTACCAGATGAAAATTCCCAACCAGTCGATTCAACACCACATCACTCTAGACCGAATTTAGACAATACCTATATTGCTCCTAGAGATGAGATTGAGCAAACTATTGCTAGTATCTGGCAAGAATTTCTCGGTATCGAGCAAGTAGGGATTCATGATGATTTTTTTGATTTAGGCGGAGATTCCTTATTAGCCGTTCAACTAATAACTAAATTAAACGAAACACTGCAAAAATCCTTGTCTCCCCATAGCCTATTGCAATCATCGACTATTGCAGCTTTGGCTGCATTAATTAAAGACAATTCCGACTTATATGATAATACTAACCAGCCACTCCAGCCAGCTTCTGAATCTTTGTTAGTAGAAATTCAGCGCGGTAGTTTTAAACAACCTTTGTTCTTAGTTCATCCGGTAGGTGGTCACGTTTACATTTATCGGGATTTAGCACGTTATCTAGGTTCAGATCGGCCTATTTTTGGAATACAAGCGCACGTCTCAGATGGGGAAACTGAGTCTTTTACTAAAGTTGAAGAAATGGCTGCTCGCTATATCGAAGCAGTGCGGCTTCAACAACCTGAAGGCCCCTATTTTTTGGGTGGTTCTTCCTTTGGAGGCACTGTTGCTTTTGAGATGGCGCAGCAACTCAATGCAGTAGGTGAAAAGATAGCATTGCTAACCCTAATTGATACTCCTGGCCCTGGTCAAATGCCCGTTTTAGAGACAGAAGATGATACAGCAATTCTGGTATACTTACTAGGTGTTGGTTTCAATCTTGCTCTTTCTATGGATGTCCTCCAGAAGCTTGAGCCAGATGAGCAACTTGTCTACTTTTTGGAGCAAGTAAAAATTGCTAATAGGGTAGTGCCTCCTGATTTTGGTTTACCTCAGATTCGCCAGTTTCTTCATCTTTTTAAAGTACACGCCCAGGCGATGCTAAATTACATCCCTCAAACTTATGGAGGTCGAATTATATTTTTTCGTGCTACAGAGCAAAATGAAGTTAATGCCAAAAATCCAGAATTGCCCTGGATTGAGGTTGCTACTGGAGGAGTAGAGGTTCGAGAAGTGCCGGGAAATCATATTACTATGAATTACCCACCTCATGTTCAGGTTATGGCTGAACAACTTAGAGTATATCTTGATTAGGTACGTAGTTGGGCTTCAGCCCTCTTATGGCTGAAGCCCAACTACTTACTTTTTAAAGAGGGCTAAAGCCCA
>NZ_JAUBRJ010000011.1:18051-39833 GCF_036701805.1 Microcoleus sp. N3A4 | reverse complement strand
ACTACTTACTTTTTAAAGAGGGCTGAAGCCCAACTACTTACTTTTTAAAGAGGGCTGAAGCCCAACTACTTACTTTTTAAAGAGGGCTAAAGCCCAACTACTTACTTTTTAAAGAGGGCTGAAGCCCAACTACTTACTTTTTAAAGAGGGCTGAAGCCCAACTACTTACTTTTAAAGAGGGCTAAAGCCCAACTACTTACCTTTATGTATGAATATCGTAAATTGACACTAGAAGAACGGGTGCAACTTGTCAATCAAAGGTTGGCTAAGGGATATCCTGCTCATTCTCCACCTCATCCAGTGCAAGATTCTGAATTTTACCATCTTACAGTTAGTTGTTTTGAGCATAAATTTCGCATTAATACTCAGGAACGCCGTCAGCAACTTTTAGATATAATTTTTGAGACTTTTATTTCAAATGGTATAGAAATTAATGCTTGGGTAGTTTTACCAAATCATTATCATCTCTTAGTACGTCATGTTAATATGTCACACTTAAGTGTACTCTTTCGTTCCATTCACGGCCCGTTAGCTCGACAATGGAATCTTGAGGAGAATCTTACAGGTAAAGTGTGGCATTCGTTTAGCGATCGCGCTATTCGTTCGGAAAGACATTATTATACCACCATTAATTATATCCATTACAATCCTGTCAAACATGGCTGGGCAAAATCTCCTTATGATTGGTCAGCGAGTAGCGTACATTGGTATTTAGAGTATCATGGAAGAGAGTGGCTAAGAAGTGCATGGGTAGAATATCCGGTAAGAGATTATGGAAAAGGATGGGATGATTAAGGTAAGTAGTTGGGCTTCAGCCCTCTTAAAAGGTAAGTAGTTGGGCTTCAGCCCTCTTAAAAGGTAAGTAGTTGGGCTTCAGCCCTCTTAAAAGGTAAGTAGTTATGGTTAATCCCTCTTAAAAGGTAAGTAGTTATGGTTAATCCCTAAGAGGGCTAAAGCCCAACTACGTACCTCTGTAAGTAGTTATGGTTAATCCCTAAGAGGGCTAAAGCCCAACTACGTACCTCTGTAGTTGGTTCATCCCTAAGAGGGCTAAAGCCCAACTACGTACCTCTGCAATTTTTAAATAGATGATTTTTTAAGGATAACTTATGACTTTATATACAGAGAATGCACAACCAGAAGGCGAAAACTCAGCGTCATTGCTACTAGAAATGATGTATGGGTTTAAAATATCCCAGGCTCTTTTTGTAGCGGCAAAACTGGAAATTGCAGATATTCTGAGTGACGGTTCTAAGACTGCTGATGAACTTGCGAAAGCTGCTGGTGTAAATTCTCAGGGTATTTATCACCTGATGCGTATGCTAGTAAGTGTTGGTGTGTTTTATCTGGAAGATAATGAAAAGTTTTGCTTAAATTCTCTGGGAAAACATCTTCTAACTGGTACTTCTGATTCTTTACGAGGTACAGTGATGGCAATGGGTGATGAACTATATCAGGGATGGGGAAATTTACTCTACGGTATAAAGACTGGAGAAACTCCATTTGAACATACTTTTAAGACTAATTTTTATAGCTATTTGAAGCAGAATTCTGATGCTGCAGTAAATTTTAATGAGTGGATGAAGGAGACAACAAGGGAGTGGCTGCTTCCGCTGCTTGAAGCTTATGATTTTTCAGAAGTTAAGACTCTTGTGGATGTTGGAGGGGGAATTGGAACCCTAACGGCTGTTATTCTGAATGCGAATCCGAAGATGCAAGCTATTTTGTTCGATCGCGAAGATGTTGTGGTTGATGCGAATCCGGTTTTGGAAGTGGCTGGAGTTGCAGATAGGTGTCAAATAGTTGGAGGCAGCTTTTTTGAGGCGGTTCCCCCTAGTGGCGATCTTTATTTACTCTCTCGTGTCCTCCTCAATTGGGACGATCGTCATGCTATTACAATTCTTAAAAACTGCTATCAAGCTATGACAGCTAAAGATCGGCTGATGATTGTTGATTTTATGTTGCCTGAAGGCAAAATGTCGCCATTTATTGGCATGGGTAGCTTAACTTTGTTCATTCTGGGGGGTACTTTCATGCGGACACAGGATGAATTTTATAATTTACTTTCCTCCGCAGGGTTTAAAGTGACTAATATGATAGAAACAAAAGGGCCAGTAAGTGCGATCGAGGCGAAACCTGCTTGACATTCCCAGGTCTAAAAACACCGAGATTATTCTGGTGTAGAATTCCTATTGCTCAATTAATCTCCATCCTCTTATAGCAATTATGAAAATTTCTGCAACAATAACAAAAGTAAGTTGGGTGGAACGAAGTGCGACCCAACCTCATGACTGTAGGAATATTTTTCATAATTGCTATTATCGGGAGTTGAACAAATTTCGAGTCCAAACAGAGCATCGAACTTGCTATGTGTCAGGCAAATACCTCACCATTATGTTGCAGCAAAGCTAAAAAACGATCGCACTTTAACTGTGCGATCGCCTTGCTAGCGATTTCAATCGCTCGGTTTATGGTCGATATCCATCTATCCTACCGCTTCACGACATTATTTTCCCACTTCCAAACACAGCTAGAAATCAAATTTGTACAAATATGAGCCGTAATTGGCACTAACAAATTCCCAGTAGCTAAAACACTGTAACCCAACAGCAATCCGACAGCCGTTGCCCAAACAGCATAAGGCCACTGATCCATGCCTCCCAAGTGCAGAATGCCGAAACAAAAACTCGATAAAATTAAACCGGTAACATTCAATCCCAAAGCAGACAGCATCACGCCTCGAAATAGCAATTCTTCGCTAAGTCCCGGCAGCAGTCCCAGCCAAATTAAATCAGGCCAAAACAAAGGTTTTAGCACTACTTCCAAGTAAACGTCTGCACTCCGGCGATAACCCGGCCAGAGGTGATAAACGATCGCACTGCCGCCTGTAATTGCCAGTCCGATCGCACATCCTTTGAGCAAGTCCATTCCTATCAATTTGACTGGCAAAAGCGATACCGATCCAAATAGCAACCACAATTTAGCTACCGCCAGCAACATAATTGCTGTCACGCCCATTGCTACTAAAACTTGGGTGCGCGTCAGGGGTTCAATTTCAGGATTTTCGGGAATTTTTTCTGCCACTTAATAACTTTTAGATTTGAGGTTTGAGATTTTAGATTTGTTTAGTTTAGTCAGACAAACAACGCAGGGAGGAGATGTCTGCACCCAATGAAGCTGGACTGATGCCGGCCCGCAAAGCGACCAAAACTCCGATCGCCTCTAAATATGAGTTTACCTGCAAAGCTTTGATTCCGAGTTTTTCTGGAGTCGCCTGCATCTGGGTTTTGTTGTCCCCCACAGCGATGATTTGTACCGACGATCGCCCGCTCAAACTCAGAATAGCGCTGCCACCGCAGGCTGTGGCGGGTATCACCACCGCATCGACTCGATCGGCGGTAATTGATAATTGATTGCGATATTGGCTTTCTGGCGCTACCAATTGGGGAGCTTTGCTGAGGCCGGCAAGCACGCAAGGTAGGAAAGTATAGCCGATTTCCTCAGCAGCCGATCGCGGGGACAGGTGCGGATCGAGGGGAAGCGCAGACAGCGCCGGGGCGTGGGCGCAGGGGATTTTAAACGTCCTGACGATGAGGTGGCTGATGACAGCTTCCGCGCCGGCGAGGGGGTCAACTCCTTTGCCGCGGCGGTAGTTTTCGAGGGCGAGGCTGCCTTCATCGTCGGGAAATCTGGCCACAACTGCGATCGCC
Source organism: Microcoleus sp. N3A4 (assembly GCF_036701805.1). Taxonomy (NCBI): domain Bacteria; kingdom Bacillati; phylum Cyanobacteriota; class Cyanophyceae; order Oscillatoriales; family Microcoleaceae; genus Microcoleus; species Microcoleus sp. N3A4. The sequence goes on along the minus strand of NZ_JAUBRJ010000011.1, from coordinate 36,123 downwards.
TCTACTCTTGCTTGTTCGATCAATTTTTCTGCCGCGCGCAATAAACTGTCGGGATTGCCGATTGTCCCCCAGGATGCCCCTGATTCGGAAATACGCAATTCTACTTGCAGAGGGCGATCGGTTAAAACACAATCAGTTATATTCAAGCCCAATGTAGCTCTCGCTGCATCAGCCGCTTGCAAGTGGCGCAACTGCAAGTCTGGTTCGATCGCGGAATCTAGGATTAAGCCGATGCGATTTTGATGTACTGGTTGCAGGCCCCAGCATCCGGCAGCAAATTTGTCAAGGGCGTAACCTTCAACGTAGAGAGCGTTAGGTATCGGCCAATAAAGTTGAGCGCCGTTGAGGACGTTGGGGTGAGTGATCAGGGTGTCTGAAATTTGGGCGATCGCCCTAGCAACGGGCAGCGCATCTCCTGCAAAGCCCCCGATCGAGGCTCCAACGCCTGTGGGGACTATCAAAACCACTGTTAAAGGGCGCCGGTTCACACTGTTACGGGGGATGCTTCCACGAGCACGTAGCCTTCTACCACAGCCTTTTGCCGATCGACATCCACGTCTGTGACTGCCCACCGCAGGGGTTCGCCGTACTTTTGCAGTTCAGTTTCAATCGCCGAGTGCAATTCTTCGGCGGTATCGTGGAGGTCAACTTCTGCGGAAATGAAATGGGTAGTCATCGGGCGATCCATAGTGGTTTTACGGAGATCGGTACTTAGCTAAATTTTAGCTTAGTCCTAGGATTTGCCGAACTGGCGATCGTACACAATGTCTTCTTTTTCCGTTTCTATCTTCAAGTTCGATCGGGGATAAGCAACACACAGCAACACATAACCTTCTGCCTGAAGATCGGGACTAACGCCCATGCCATCAACTTGATCGACTTGACCCTCAATAATTTTAGCAGCGCAAGTAGTACAAACCCCCGCATTGCATGAACTAGGCAACTCAATGCCGGCGGCGTTGGCGGCGCGGAGAATTTGTTTATCTTCCGGCACTTCTACAGTATAGGTACTGCCTTGGTGGATCAATTCAACAGTGTAAGTCTTAGACATATTTCAATTATTGGTTTTAATTCCCAGTTGGAATTTACGCTAGATTTGCAAACAAAGCAATAAGTATTTTACCGCTGTTTGTGCTTTTGTGCAAATTTACAACTGCACTTTTTATTGCTAAAAATTTTTATTAATTGCCTGGGGCGATCGGCATTTTGTCAAGGACTTTTTCACAAATTATCACGAGCCTCGCGGGCGAACTCTGCCAAAAAGCACTTATACTTAACTAATTTTTGTCTTCAAGCCAACAACTCCTCAACAGCAACACTAAAACCCGGCAGCACTAGCTGAGTGCTAACTGTAGAACCAAGGTTAAAGGTTAACTTTTGAGTTTGAGTCATTATCATTATCCAGCAACTTTCTGGAAAAACTATCCAAACTTCCAGACAACCAGAATCTAAATACTCTTGTGCTTTCAGAAATATTTCTTCCGCAATATCAGTAGGAGAAACTATTTCTGCAATTAACGGCGGACTTTGAGGCAAAGTAGGAATATCCCCATATTCAGCAACAAGTTCAGGAGTCAGATAAGCTACATCAGGACGGCGCACTCGCCTGTCAGTACGACAAGGAACTTCTGTATAAACTTCGCCGCCTTGTCCGCTAGATATCTTATAACTTCTCCAAGAATAATCTAGTTTAGATTGGATGCGACTGTGTTTTACTGTCATGCCATTTTTCTCCGCGATTTGCCCGTCCACCCATTCCATATCGTCGGGGGGATTAGCTATAAAGTCTTCTAGAGAAACATTGTCTGATAAAACGGCTACCATTACCATAGTTATTTACTCCATGTTGCAGAATTCACTGATATTGTAGCAATCAATTGGTAATGGGTAATTGGGAATTGGTAATTGGGAATTCGTAATTGGAACTAACAAATAACCTATGCCCTATGCCCTATGCCCCATGTCCTATGCCCCATGCCCAATTTACTCAATATTAATTTGATTGGGAGGTTTAGGTTGATTCTGTTGCTCATCCTTCAAAGTTTTCCGCCCAGAAGCTGCATAATCCTTATACAAATCCACAAACATCTTGGTTAACTGCTGCAAAGAAAGTTGTTCTCCATTAATTTGAGCTTTCATATAAGCTTTAAGCACTTCAATGTAAGCCAAACCGAGAGCAAGCGTGAGAGTTGCTGCCGTTGCACCGGAGATAGCACCGCCGACAACAGTACCCGCACCAGGAATCATTTTAATCAAATTAGTCACAATACTTCTGCCAACAGCAGTCACCCCGCCAGCACCGCTAATAGCAGAAAGCATCGCCGAAATAAACCCCTTATCAAAGGGCATTCCAAAAATTACAGTAATATTAGCAATCATTGCCGTTTGCATCGTCATCAAAATCGGCGCATCAGCAAACGGTACAGGAGTCGCACCGACAATGGCAGAACCTGCAACATAAGCACTTAAATACTTAAATGCCATGTCAGATTTGAGCGCAATATTTGCAATTTGTTCTTTAACAAAAGCTTTTTTAGCGACTTCCGGCAGCAGTTGAAAAGTTGCATCGACCAACTTGTCTAAACCGTGAGATTTTACTGTATAATCCTCATCAATTTCTTCCGGTTCAGCCATGACGGGGATAATTTGACTAACTGGCAAATTCATGTGTTCCAGTTGCTTGAAAAATTCGCTCGGCTTTTTAGATGTCGTCTGAGTCAGCACTAAAATCACTGGTACATCTTTGACTTCCATTTCTTTTAGCCAGCTTTCCTCCACAGATTCTATTCTATTGGCGCTGTGATTGATGCAGTACCATATGACGTGAATGTGTTCTTTGGGGTGCAGGAGTCTTTGGTCTTCAATCAGTTTAGCAACGTTTAATTGAATAACTTTAATTTGTTCGGCGTTAAGTTCGAGTCCGGGAGTATCGTAGACTGTAATTGGGCAATTCGGTTTGGTATATTGGCGAATGCCTTGAGTGATGGGGCGGCCGACTCCGGTTTCTGCTAAGCGTTGGCGAAAAACGGAATTGATCAGGGTACTTTTGCCTACTCCGGTTTTGCCGATGACTAAAACATTGCACTGTCCCACTTGGTTTTCTGCCTCTTTGAAGGCGTGGTAACTGTTGTTTAAAAGCTCGTCTAAGGAAAAGTCGTCTGACATGGCGGTTTGCTCCGATAATGGTGGGATATTAAATCTGGATTAAACACCACCGAATAGAATTCGGAGGCTCTATAAACCAAGTCCGAGCTGAGGGGGACAGGGGAGTATTAAATATATTGTAACAATTTGATTTCAGTAGTAGGTTGGGTTGAGTTCACGAAACCCAACAAATCCCAGAAAGTGTTGGGTTTCGTAAACTCAACCCAACCTACTGAGTTTCTGATTTCATAATTTTAGTTTAAGCTAGCAATCGATCGACATCGATGCTAAAACCTATGAGGATTTGTTGGGTGCTGGCGCTATCGCCGGATCTAAATGTCAATATTTGATTTTGAGTCATCACGAATATTAAACGACTTTCGGGAAAAACTAACCAGACTTCCTGACAGCTAGATTCTAAATATTCCTCTGCTTTGAGAAAGACATCTTCAGCGATATCGGTGGGTGAAACTATTTCGGCAACTAAAGGGAAACTTTGGGGTAAAGTGGCAAGATTGCCAAATTGTGCAACTAATTCTGGTGTGAGATAAGCGACATCGGACCGGCGAATTTGTCGGTTAGTGCGGCAAGGTGGTGAAATATAAACTTCTCCTCCTTGTTTGCTGGAAATCATGTAATTTGCCCAAGCACAACCCAGGCTTGATTGAATTTTACCATGCTTGAGCGTGGCTCCATTTTTCTCCACGAGTTGTCCGTCCACCCATTCCATCTGGTCGGGGGGATGAGCCATGAACTCTTCTAAAGTAAAATTATCCTGTGCGGCAGTAGCAGTGACCATAGTCATTTCCTCGTTTTTACAAATCGGTTTCAGAACTTGCCTGTATGATGTTCGATCAAACCTTCACCAATGGCGCAAACTCCTCTAACTTCACTTGTAAGTCATCCACCAGCATTAAACGATACCTTTCGGTAGTTTTCAACTTGTGGAGAACATAACTAGCAAACTCATCTCGCCACTTTTTTCTATCAAGTTCATTCGAGATGTTCAGCGCTCTGATTGATAGGTTGTAAGGGTATTCTTCAAATGTGAGCTCTTTATCATTTTCAAAATCATGCTTTCCTACTGTAAGAGTGATTGTTGAGTCACGAAACTCATACCAGTGGTCAATGCCATCAGAAACCAGCTCTAATTTAAGAGCCAATATAAACTCTAATTCTTTGATTAAATGTTCGATGTCCTGTGGAAAATCTACAAAAATATCTAGTGTGCGAGACATAAAAACCTCCTTTATTGAAACTCAGTAAAAGTGATGTCAGTGTTTTGCAGCCACGCCTAAGCCTTGTAGCGCTAGAGCCCGCGTGGTTAGTGATGCTTGAGTTTCCCAGATGTTGACGAAGAAAGGAACAGCGCGATCGGGATTGTTTTCGGCAAAATCGAAGAATGCTTGGATTTGTTCTCCTACATTCCGATAGCGATCGGGTAAATCGCCTCCGCCTGGGATTTTTGAAAGGTTACTCATGGGGTTAACTGCGATCGAGGGGAAGCGCATGGAAAAAATTGTATCTCTCAAAGTCTAGCTGGCTCTGCTAAAAAAAGCAACTTGTATCTGTAGCCACATAAACAGGACTTACCCAGGGACGCTACATATTAGCCGCTTTTGAAGAAAAGAATAGATTTTAAATTTTCCTTGCTAGTCTATGATTGATTCTCTCCCAGTTTTCTGATGAGAAATCTGACTTCTTCGAGCAGGGTATTAAATCGTTGGTCGTTTTCTATTTTGTACTGTTGAAAATCCTCATCCCGCCGCCGCATTTCTTCATCCCGCCGTCGCGTTTCTTCATCCCGCTGCGAGTCTCTTTCTAAAAGAGCATTGACAGCACCTACAAGCATATCGACATTCCGAGTCGTTTGCTCTACATTAGAAGCCAAATCATCCACCATTTCATCTGTCCAGCGTTCGGTTGTCATTGTTCTTATTCCTTTACCTTTTTTCAATCAATATTTTACGACTGTTTGCTTCTATTTTTAGTCGATCGCTCTTCTTAGAAATTTTCCAGCAGAGATTTCTCTTGTGCATAAACCTTTCGCAGCGACTCCAGGGCGATCGCACTTAACATCAATTTAATCACCCCCACCATTTCCCCCCACTCCAACAATTCAGAAACAGAAACAGCTTTCTGAAATCTCGCCACATAGAAATCCACCCAAAAATCCGGCGCGTGTCTCTGTTTCTGACTCGCCATCCGGCGCTTCCAATAACCAAAATCTAAACCAGAGGGCAATTCCACTCCCAAAACAGGCGGAAAGTCGGCATAACTGACAAACCGACTCATGCCTTTGGCGTGCACGTACAGGATATGCGCCCAGCACTCGAAGCGATATATTTGTTCTACCTTGATTTTCAGCAGCCGCGCGATCGCCTCTTTTGTCACAAACCGGCTCAATCTGTGTCTGGGGGTTGATTTTGGTCGAAAGCTTGCTAACATGGTTGATACATCCCACTTGATGGGAATTTTCAATGGTTGATACATCCCACTTGATGGGAATTTGATTTGAATAGGCGATCGTCTTTAAGTTTTCCAGACGTTGGGGCGATCGCTTTTTACGATAAAACCATCCTATGATGGTGTACCATCATTTGTCAAGTATGGGTTTAGTCAGGTTAAAAGTCAGAGAACTAGCTAGCGAGAAAGGCTGGACGCTGAAAGAAGTTTCAGAACGATCGGGAGTAATTTACAGCACCGTCAGACACTACGCCCGCTGTCCGGGAGTGTCAACCATTGACTTTATTTCTATACACAAATTGGCTCGCACCTTTGATGTAATGATTGAAGACTTGGTGGAAATTGTGCAGGAGTGAGCGATCGCTTTTTACGATAAAATTTTATCCCAGAGTAAATCTAGTTTTTTGTCAATGGGTTTAATTAGATTGCGGGTTAAAGAATTTGCGGCTGAGAAAGGCTGGACGATCAAAGAGGTTTCTGAGCGATCGGGAGTCATTTACAGCACACTCACCACCTATTCACGTTCTCCGGGAATGGCAATGGTTGATTTTACTTGTCTGCTGAAGTTGGCACGTACTTTTGACGTGATGGTGGAAGATTTAGTTGAGGTCGTCAAAGAGTAGTCGATCGCTTTTTACAGTACAATCGCATGACTTATATCAATCACATCTCAAGAGGTTATGGGCTTAATTAGATTGCGGGTTCGAGAGTTGGCTGCCGAGAAAGGCTGGACGATCTAGCAGAGGTTTCTGAGCGATCGGGCGTAGTCTACAGTACCCTCAGAACCTATGCTCGATCGCCCGGATTAGCAACAGTTGACGTGACAGCCTTGCACAAGGAAAGCGAGGACTTTTGATTTGTCGATCGAAGATTTGTATGAGATTGTGCAGGAATAGTCGATCGCAGTTATTAGCGCGTTGGAATGACTTCTTTAATGGTTGAGTTGCTAGAAATCCCCCAAGCACAAAACGTAGTTGTTACAGGCGACTCCCTAACAGTCGATCTATCCGATGGTCGTACTATTTCTGTTCCTTTAGCTTGGTATCCTCGGCTATTGCACAGCACACCAAACGAACGCAATAATTGGCGATTTATTGGTGGAAATGAGGGAATCCACTGGCCGGATCTTGACGAAGACATTAGCATCAAAAATATCATTCTGGGTAAACCATCTGGAGAAAGTCAGAAGTCATTTCAGCGGTGGTTAGACGAACGCGGGAAGATAGTCTAATCTCAAATTCGGTGGCATTGGAATTGATATTACCCGAAACTGAAATCAGGAGACGGTAGTGCCGTTTCCCTACAATTAATGGGGCGACGGTTGCATCCGAGCGAGAAAGATGGATTATTTTGGGTAGGGAAACGGCATTGCCGTGTCCTCCGTTGGTTGAAAAAAAAGCGCCTGAGTTCCCCCAGACGCATACCATAAAATCAACAAATTGTCAACCTTAACCTAACCGTTCAAAGCCTCAGCACCGCCGCAAACTTCAAGAATTTCCTGAGTAATTGCTGCTTGCCGCGCTTTGTTATAAGTCAGCGTCAAACTGCCAATCAAATCGCTAGCATTCTCACTAGCATTGTTCATCGCCGTCATCCGCGCCGCCAACTCGCTAGCAGCAGACTCTTGCAAAGCCCGCAGCAATTGGTTGTTCAAATACAAGGGCAAAAGAGCATCCAGAATTTGCGCCGGATCTTGCTCAAAAATCATGTCGCGGGGCAAACTCTTCTTAGTAGGTGCAGAAACCTTTTCGCGCGATACTTGAAACTCTCCGCCTTTGGTAGTCAAGCGGAAGATTTCATCGTCTTGCACTTCAAAACCTTGGGGGTCGAGGGGCAGCAAAGTTTGAATTACCGGACGCGAACTAATTAGCGACACAAACTTGGTGTAAATTAGCTCAACTCTGTCCACAGTTCCCGACAGGAACAAGGAAAGCAATTCGTCAGCAATTTGTGCCGCTTCCGGTGCTGTGGGAATTTGTTCCAAGTTAGCGTAAGTAGCATCAATCGGCTGTTCGCGGCGCTGGAAATACTGAGTAGCTTTGCGTCCTACCAACACGTATTTGTAGTCCAAGCCTTCAGCTTTGATTTCCTTAGCGCGATTTTCGGCGTATCTGATGATGTTGCTGTTGTAGCCGCCGCACAAACCCCGATCGCCCGAAACTACCAACAGTCCCACAGATCGCACTTCGCGTTTTTTCAGCAGCGGCGAATCCAGGTTTTCAAACTGCAAGCGTTCCGCCAAACCGTACAATACCTCTGCCAGCCGATCGGCAAAAGGCCGAGTTGCAGTCACCTGTTCTTGAGCGCGGCGCACCTTTGCAGCAGCCACCAAGCGCATTGCTTCTGTAATCTTTTTAGTGTTCTTGACCGACTTAATGCGATCGCGAATAGTTTTCAGATTTGCCATAATTTTCTCCTTAGTCCCTTGCCCGCATCTTTTTAATTAAAACCGCGAATAAACGCAGATAAACGCAGATGAACTTCAGATTATCTGCGTTTATCCGCGTTCATCTGCGGTTCAAAATTCCAACTCGATTTACGCAGAAACCAAGAAAGTTTGCTTGTATTCTGCGATGGCTTCTTTGAGCAGCTTCTCAGCTTCATCAGTCAAGGCCTTTCCGCCTTGAACGATTTCGCCGTACTTCGGCTTGCTAGTCCGCAAATAGTCGCGCAAACCAACAGTAAACTTGCTAACTTTTTCCACTGGAATGTCATCCATGTAGCCGTTAATACCGGCATAGATTACAGCCACTTGTTCGTTCATCGGCAGAGGCGAACTTTGCGGCTGTTTCAACAGTTCACGCAAGCGCTGACCGCGCGACAATTGATTTTGAGTAGCTTTATCCAAGTCAGAAGCAAATTGAGAAAATGCTGCCAGTTCTTCAAACTGCGCCAATTCCAATTTCACCTTACCGGCTACTTTTTTCATCGCCTTAGTTTGAGCGGCAGAACCTACCCGCGATACCGAAATACCGGGGTTTACTGCCGGACGCAAACCAGCGTTAAACAAGTCAGAAGAAAGGAAGATTTGACCGTCGGTAATCGAAATTACGTTGGTCGGAATGTAAGCCGAAACGTCACCAGCTTGGGTTTCGATAATTGGCAAAGCAGTCATGCTGCCTTCGCCCAAATCGTCGCTCAATTTAGCAGCGCGTTCTAGCAAGCGAGAGTGCAGGTAAAACACGTCTCCGGGATAAGCTTCGCGACCGGGAGGACGGCGCAGCAACAAGGACATTTGGCGGTAAGCTTGTGCTTGTTTGGAAAGGTCATCGTAAATGACCAAAGTGTGCTTGCCTTTGTACATGAAATACTCGGCTAAGCTAGCACCTGTGTAGGGAGCCAAATATTGCAGGGTTGCGGGGTCGCTAGCGTTTGCTGCTACTACGATCGTGTAGTCCATCGCGCCCTTTTCTTGCAGGACGTTGACGATGTTAGCTACTGTAGAAGCTTTTTGACCGATCGCCACGTAAACGCAGATCACGTTTTCGGATTTTTGGTTAATAATCGTGTCGATCGCGATCGCAGTTTTTCCGGTTTGACGGTCGCCAATAATCAGTTCCCGCTGTCCTCTTCCCACCGGAATCATCGCATCAATAGCGGTAATTCCTGTTTGCATCGGTTCGTAAACAGAACGGCGAGAAACAATCCCCGGTGCCGGAGATTCAATCAACCGACTTTCAGTGGTTTTAATATCTCCTTTACCGTCGATCGGGCGCGCCAAAGCATCGACTACCCGTCCCAACATCGCTTCTCCCACGGGGACTTCAGCAATTCTGCCAGTAGCAGTAACTGCCGAACCTTCTTGAATGCCGAGGCCTTGTCCCATCAACACTGCACCGACGTTATCTTCTTCCAAGTTAAGTGCAATGCCCACGGTGCCGTCGGCAAATTCTAGCAATTCCCCAGACATGGCTTTATCCAAGCCATAAATCCGGGCAATGCCGTCGCCTACTTGCAAAACAGTACCGACGTTAGAGACTTTAACATCTTGGTCGTACTGCTCGATTTGCTGGCGAATAATGCTGCTAATTTCGTCTGGTCTGATTGCTGCCATGTCAGTTGTCAGTTTTTATTTGTCAGTTGTCAGTTTTTATTTGTCAGTTGTCAATTGTCAGTTGTTCAAAACTGCTAACCCTTAACCGCTAACTAAATTAGCTAATAGCGCTCGGCTATTAACTATTAAGAACTCAAGCGAATTCCCAAGCGGCGCAATTGTCCCCGCAGGCTGGCATCAATTACTTGAGAACCTACTTTGATAATTACGCCGCCGATTAAATCTGCGTCAATTTTGGTTTCAATTTCCACTTGCCTTGCACTTGTCATCGCCTGCACTTTCTCGCGCACAGTTTGCTGCTGAGCCTCTGAAAGCGGGACAGCCGAGGTAACTTCTGCCAAAACAGTTTGGTTGAGTTCTCGGAGCTCGGTCAAGTATTTTTTGCCAATTCCTTCTAGAAAAAGAATCCTTCCTTTATCTACTAACAGCCGCAAAAAGTTCCGCATCAACGGGTTCATTTCTTCGCCCGCTATTCGATCGATTACGGCTTTTTTATCCTGCGGTTTCACCAGTGGACTGCCTAGAAACAGGCGCAGTTCCTCGGAATTTTCTAGCAGGTTCAGCAAGGAGCGGATATCTTCGCCGAACTGCTCTGAGAGGTTGTTAGACTTAGCCAGTGACATCAAAGCGGATGCGTAAGGCTGTAAGACTTCGGTGCTGACTTTACTCACTTTCTAGCCTCCCAGTAACGCAATGCTGCGATCGATTAATTGGTGTTGAGCGTTTTCGTTCAAGCTAGTTTTTAGCTGGCCTTCCACCCTTTCTAATGCCATAGATACAACGGCCGCTCTGAGTTGGGCGATCGCTCTTTCTCGATCTGCTTCCAACTCTTGACCTGCTGTTGCTTTCATGCGTTCAACTTCCTGCGCTGCCTGAGCTAGAATTGCTTCTTTTGCCCCTTTAGCATTTTCTTGAGCTGCGGATCGAATCCGTTCCGCTTCTGCTTGAGCCTGAGTCAATTTTTGCTGTTGTTCTGCTAGAGCTGCTGCGGCCTCTTTTTGGCGAGTTTCTACTTCTTTAATCGCCTCTTCGATGCCGGAGCGTCTTTCGCTGAGGATGTTCCCTAAAAAGCCGCGCCCGAAGTAAAACAGCAATCCAATAACAACGATCAGGTTAATCAGGTTGGTTTCTAAAATATCGAAATTTAAACCAAAACCACCTTCTGTGCTAGCTTCTGTGGCTAGCAATAAAACAGTCCCCATGATTCTCTTCCATAATTGCGCGTGCAGGTTGGATGAACCGATTTGAGATTTGAGAATTCACCCCTAATCTAAAACTGTTCGATCGAGCTATTTGACCAATGCTGTGCCTAATAGCTTTTCAAGAATTTGTCGGCTCAGGGCATCTACCTCTTGTTCTAGCGATCGCATCGCCTCTTGTTTTTGCTGCTCTATCTCTTGCCCTGCCTTCTCTCGCGTCACTTGAGCTTCTTTTTGAGCCTCAGCTACTTTTGCCGACGCGATTTTTTGGGCATCTGCTTGAGCCGCAGCAATTACTGCTTGAGACTGTTTGCGAGTTTCTCCCAGTTTTTGTTCGTATTCCTGCGCTAATTTCTGAGCTTTCGCCAAGCGTTCCTGAGCAGACTGTTGAGTTTTGCGGATGTATTCGTCCCGCTCGTCCAGCATCTTAGTCAGGGGCTTATAGAAAACCGCATTCAGGACTACCATCAAAACTAGGAACTGCAACGCCATAAAAGGCAATGTTGCATCAAAATCAAACACTTTTTGTTCCTCCTTTTTGTTGGGGCGGAAAGACATCCGCCCCTTTTTGCATTCCTTCAGTATTAAGCGAAGGGATTAGCAAACAGCAGCACCAATGCAATAACCAAACCGTAAATGGTCAGGGATTCCATGAATGCTAAGCTCAGCAGGAGAGTCCCGCGAATTTTGCCTTCTGCTTCCGGCTGGCGGGCAATACCTTCTACTGCTTGACCGGAGGCATTACCTTGACCGATACCAGGTCCGATCGCGCCCAAACCAATAGCTAAACCTGCGGCGATAACTGAAGCAGCAGCAACTGTCGGATTCATGATAAATTTCCTTAACTTTGTGTACAGATTGAAAAACAGATAATCGGTAATTGGTAATTAGTCATTAGTCATTAGTCATTAGTCATTAGTCATTGGACTGATGACTAATGACATATCGCTATTAGCCATTAACCAATTCCAGAGTGTTAATCGTGGTGTTCGTCGCCGTGTCCTTCCAATGCTTCGTGAATGTAAGCTCCTGCCAAGGTGGCAAATACCAAAGCTTGAATCGCACTGGTAAACAGACCCAACATCATTACGGGCAGAGGTACAAACAGGGGAACTAACAGCACCAGCACCGCTACCACTAATTCATCCGCTAAGATGTTACCAAATAAACGGAAGCTCAGGGAAAGAGGCTTGGTGAAATCTTCCAAAATCGCGATCGGCAACAAAATTGGGGTTGGTTCGATGTACTTAGAAAAGTAACCCAAACCCCGCCTGCTGAAACCCGCATAAAAATATGCCAGAGAAGTCAGCAAAGCAAGTGCTACCGTCGTGTTGATGTCGTTGGTCGGAGCAGCTAGTTCGCCTTCTGGCAACCTAATTAGTTTCCAAGGAACTAAGGCACCCGACCAATTCGATACAAAAATAAACAGGAACAAAGTGCCAATAAATGGCAGCCAGGGACGGTACTCTTTCTCGCCGAGTTGATTTCTAGCCAAGTCTCGAATGAATTCTAAGGCGTACTCCATGAAATTTTGCATTCCGCGCGGAATTCTCTGCATATTGCGAGTTGCGGCCAGGGAAGCTATCAGGAGTAGAGCAATCACAATCCAGGAGGTGATGAATACCTGCCCGTGAACTTTGAGATTGCCTATGTGCCAGTAGAAATGCTTGCCAACTTCCAACACAGCGAGCGGAAGAGCATTAAAGGCATTTAAGACATTTAGCATTTCCATTCACAAGAAGTTCACACAGTGGAGGTTCACCGACTGCCCGATCCATTGACGGGATCGGGAATGAACAGGCTTTGCAGCATATAAAACACGAGCGCGCCCTTATATGTCAGAAATCCCAAAAATACCGGCAAAATGTGTAGCTGATTCCACTGAGTTGCTACTACAATCAACCCAATAAATACAGCCAACCGATTTTTACTCAGACTCCTCTTTTGCGGGCCGAGGCGCTCAACGTCTTTGGCCAACATTCTCAAGTAAACCACACCTACGATCGCCCCAATCAAGTAATTTAGGGCAATGTTGAGTGAATAAAAAATCCACACAGAGATAAAAATTATTCCCGTGAAAGCGAGTGTGACTACAAACAACTGTTGCTGAAGTTTGTAGAAATCTTGCATAGCATCAGTGGACTCCGGTTCGGACGAACCTGTCTGAGAGATGTCCTGCGTTTGGGCGGTGGATGCGCGAGATTGATCTGACAAGGTTACTTGACTTTCAAAGCAGTCGGTGTTAGTTGACTCCCACTACAATTAATTCGGTTGAAACCGTCTTGTAGCGACAAGTGTGACAAACGTTACAGCTCGTACACTTCAGATCGAATAATACCACGTGCAGGTAACATAACTTAAAAAAAAATGAATTTTTTGATTGGTTTCTGAGAACGGTTTGTCTGAGGTACTGGGGCCAGGCCAACGTGCAGAACCGCTGCAAACCCTCACTCCATAAAGGTTTTACGCTCATAGCAGGGCAACGGTTGTATCGTAGACCGATCGCCCCTGGTACAGCTACCGTTTTTCGGCTGCGGACATAAGCATTTGTAATATTGTCTCGTTATAACCTCACAAAAGGCAAAGTGTTTTTTTACTCCAGACAATTCTAATTGTTTGCTATATTCAGGTCAAATAGAAATCGCTGTCCCTAGCGAGGGGCGATAGATAGTGGCGGAGCACGGTGTATCGGCGGGCTGGTGGTCGCCGTCCACTGCTTGCGGCCGTATTTTGTAGCTGCGATCGCGATCGGGTAATCCGGTTCTGGAAACGGTTCGTGCGACACTCCATCTCATTCAATAACCTTAAACTCTTGAAGCGCCGGGATGAAGTTTCGATTCTCGTGGCTCGATCGACTGAGCTTAATTAAAGCAAATCGCTGTAGCGGCTGCAAACTCGCCCACTGTTCCAAAGTGATTTTAACGCCGAGTTCTTGAGCTTTTGCAGAAACAGACTCCGGTACAGTTGTACCATCCATCCACGGGGGATTTTGATCGACGGTCAAATCAGTTCCCGGTTTGCCTGTATGTTTAATTAATAGTTGGTTTAGCTGTTCTCGGTAATCGATAATTTCTGCATTTGTCAAGCAAGGTAACTCTACAAGGATTTGACGTTCTGCTTGGTTAAAATGATTCCAATCCTGCAACTTTAATTTTATGCCGCAAGTATCTAATTTCAGACGTACCTGCATCGGGATACAGCGCAGAGCTTCGACAAAATCAGCTTCAAATTCAAAGAACATAAATCTACCAATTTTAGATTTTAGATTTTAGATTTTAGATTTACTCTACAGCCGGGAGCTGGGGGCTTTTATCCCTTTATTGTATTTTAGATTTTGGATTTTATACCAATTTAATGTGAAGTTGCACATATCTCGATCCCCCTCGCATCCCCCTGGTTGTTGGGGGACGAAAGAGAAGAATCTTGTCCCCCCCTCCCGCGGGGGATTAGGCAGGGTGGATTAATTGTTGAAAAATTAAATCAAGGGATTGGACTATTTGCGCTATGCGTTCGCGAAGGATTTAACTGGTTTGTCACGGGTCAAAAAACCGAAAAGCAACTCGCTAATATTTTCAACTTGGGACGGCCATCAATCTTAAAGCTTGTGGAATAGTATTCGTACCACTCATCCGAGCTAGAGACACTAAAAATTGCCTGACCATTGCCCAGTTAGCAGGTGCATTGCCATCCCGATGAATACAGTTATCCTCATTTAACGTCACATCTTTCGGCCAATGCAGTCGATTCTCAATTAACCAGTGTCCTCGGATTGCGTCCGAAAATTGACTGGCTGACCAATCCTTACTACTTAAATAATAGTGTGATTCGTTAAAATATACCAATCGACGACGACTTTTTTTGCCTTGCCATCGCAGGCCTGTTCTCTCGACCGCGATTATGTATTTGGCACCCGCCCACAAGGGTAATAATTGAGCCGGTATGGGGTAAATTGCGCTAGTGCGAGTTGTGGTACGTCCATGACTCTGTTCCGAGGCTTGAATTGTGTCGCTCGCCTCAGTCGATTTGACTAATTCTTGGGCGGCTTTAAACAGACTTGATTGATTTTTTAAGGGTGGTAACTATGCAGTCATTACCACCATCAATAATTAAGGCCTGCGTTTTTTTTTGACAGTGCAGTGCCGAAGCTGTAATTACTATCTGACAACCTGAAAGTTCTTGGATGAGTTCTTCGACAGCTTCAATTTCACTTCTGTGTTTATTTTCCATGACTTTATGTCGCACTACCCAACCGTGTTCGTGACTGTAGACAGAAACCATGCTGACCAAGTTTTGGTAAGAGCTATTCCCACCAAGGCTTGTACTTTTAATGTTTTTACCATCAACGGCCATCAATTCTCCTGGTTGTTTCGGTAAAGTCTGTTGCACCCATCTATTAAAAAGGACAGCAATTACCTCAAAATCTAATGACTGAATTATATTTCTAAAAGTTGAGTGGGATGGAAAGCGAATATCAGGCGGGAGGTCGAATAATTTTATGAGAGTTGTGCGATGATTTTTGGTTAAGTCAACTAATGGCTTATATCCCCAATATCCCGTACAACTGCCCAATAAAATTATGGTTAGTATCAGCCAGAGGGATGCCTGATTCCCCGCTGATGTCGATGGTCGGGAACTGCAATAATAGCTTCAATTAAGTTCATTAGCGATGCACTCCCGTTATGATAGTCGCTCGCGAGGGGGTCAAACCCGATCGCCTCTTCTATAATACCTTGCTCCTGCGACAATTAATCCACCCTGCTTGTTAAGGGGGGCGCCGGGGGGCTCTAGGCTTCGATATAAACAAGAGAGACGGTTAGTTTAACGTTAAATTGTCACCAATGGGCTTTGCCTGGAAACGAATTTCACTCTTCCTCTGCCTCGCATTTATCTAATTTCTCAGCAGTCGCAAACCGCTTAATGTGACTATTACTGTAGACCCTTCATGACCGATTACGCCTAAAGGCATGGTGATATTTCCGAGGAAATTGGCAGCCAGTAACAGCACAATGCAACTGAGTGCAAAAACAATGTTTTGTTTGACAATATTTTGAGCGCGCCGGCCCAAACTAATTGCTTTAGCTAGTTGCTCTAACTTATCTGCCATTAATACGATATCAGCAGTTTCTAAAGCAACATCGCTGCCGGAAATCCCCATCGCAATTCCCACGGAAGCTTGAGCGAGGGCGGGGGCGTCGTTGATGCCGTCTCCCACCATTGCTACAGTTTGATACTGGGTTTGCAATTGTTTAATTGCCTGCACTTTGTCTTCTGGCAAAAGTTCGGCGTACACTTCATTGATGCCTAATTGACGGGCGATGTGTTGAGCGGTTTGCTTGTTGTCCCCGGTCAGCATAATTATATGTTCTACGCCTAATTTTTGCAAGCGTTTTACCGTTGCTGCTGCTTCGGGGCGCAGGGTATCTGCTACTGCAATGATTCCCAAAAGCCGTAGCTTGCGGGGCGGGACGCCATCGCCCTTTGCCACCCAAACAACCGTTTTACCTTCAGCTTGCAACTGCTGGCTGATTTCACTCAATTCGGAAGTTGCTGCGACAAAATCGGCTTTACCAACTGCAATGATTTGATTGTTGACTTTGCCAACTATTCCTTGACCGATTTTGGCTTGTACATCGGTAGCGGTTGACAATTGTAACTGTTGCTGCTGGGCGGCGCGGACAATTGCAGAGGCGATCGCGTGTTCGGAATGAGCTTCTAGGGCTGCAGCCAATTGCAGAACTTCTGTTTCAGTATATCCGGTGGCTGGTACAATTTGGATAACTTCGGGTTTTCCCGTGGTGAGAGTTCCGGTTTTGTCAAAGGCGATCGCCCTGACTTTACCAATCATCTCTAATTGCGCGCCGCTTTTAAACAAAATTCCTTGTCTCGCCCCATTAGCAATTCCCGAAAGCAGCGCCGGCATAATCGCAGCCATCAGCGCGCAGGGGGATGCGACTACTAAGAAAATCAGCGCGCGATAAATGGTATCTTCCCAATTCCAGCCCAAAACAAAGGGCGGCAAAGTTGCCATAAGCAAGCCTAAACCGACAATTAATTTGGCATAACCGCGCTCGAATTTTTCCACAAACATTTGAGAAGGCGGCGCTGCTGTTTGCGCTTCTTGAACCAGCCGAATCACTCGCTGAATCAAGCTGCTTTCTGGAGTTTTATGAACTTCGAGTTTCAGCGCGCCGGCACCGTTAATTGTACCTGCATAGACTTCATCGCCGGTGGTTTTTTCCACTGGCAGCGATTCGCCCGTAATCGAGGCTTGATCGATCGCGCTGTAGCCTTCAATAATTATCGCATCTGTGGGGATGATTTCTCCGGGCTTGACTAAAATGCGATCGCCAATTTCCAATTTGTCGATCGCAACTTCCCGTTCCCCGCCGTATATTACCACCCTAGCAGTATCCGCAGTCAAACTCATCAAACTGCGGATGCTGCGTTCAGTCCGCTGCATAGCATAACCTTCAAGCGCGCCGCTAATTGCAAAGATTAAAATCAGCACCGCACCGTCAACAATTAAATGATATTCTTGTCTCCACAGCCCCAAACCGGCCGCGCCCAAAGCAGCAACAATCATTAACAAATCTACATCTAATTCGCGTTCTTGAAAAAGCGTAGTTAAGCCTTCGCGGGTACTGGAATAGCCGCCGATAACATAAGCCGCGGGCAAGATTAACACGGCTAAACCCAGCCAGCCGAATTGCAGCGCGATCGAGCCCAAGATTACTAGAATTCCGCACAGGGCGGCAGTCACAGCATCTGGGTGTTCTGCGGCGAGGCGAGAGAGGCGAGAAATGGGGAGGGAATTGGGAGTCATTGGGGAAATTGATTTGGTAGAATGACTCCTGTAGCTTAAACCTTGACATTAATGTCAATGTCAAGAGTGAAACCAAAATAAATCCAGCATCAACTCGCCCCTCGTTGAGTCCCAGAGTCCGACAGGGATTGAAATCCCTGTCTCATAGCGCAAGTCCTCTGAAAGAGGACTCAAGATAGCTGAGAATTGAATTTAATGTTTCAGTCGGTTTTAACCGACTTCTGCTATGAGACGGGGATTTCAATCCCCGGCGGACTGTGGGTGAATCTCAAGGCCCTCGCCCTCAACTTGTCATTCGTTACATCCGACAGTCCGACAGGGATTGAAATCCCTGTCTCATAGCGCAAGTCCTCTGAAAGAGGACTCAAGATAGCTGAGAATTGAAT
>NZ_JAUBRJ010000011.1:0-17951 GCF_036701805.1 Microcoleus sp. N3A4 | reverse complement strand
TTAATGTTTCAGTCGGTTTTAACCGACTTCTGCTATGAGACGGGGATTTCAATCCCCGGCGGACTGTGGGTGAATGCGTGGGAATTTATTCCCCGGCGGATTGCGGGTGAATTCGAGAATCAAATATACAATTCCAAAATCCCAAAATTCAATGCAAGAATACCTGACAATCAAACAACTTACAGAAGCGGTACAAGGCACAATTACCCCTCGGATGGTGCGACATTATCACGCTTTGGGGCTGCTATCTCCGGCTGTGCGATCGACCTCTAACTACAGACTGTACACCCGCAGCGACGTGCAAAGACTGCAAAGAATAGTCGCACTCAAACAGCAAGGCTTTCAACTGTCTCACATCCGCAAACTGTTAGAAACAGACGCGGATGCTTCGCCTGACGCGCTGATGGCGACTCTGCAACAGCAATATCTGTCGGTAATTCAGCAAATTGTTCGCCTCAGAGAAACGGCATCAGCGCTGGAAGGATTGCTGGGGCGGGATATTTCTTGTCAAGCGGTGCAAGCGGACGCACTGGCGCAATTGAGGCAGTTGCAGGCGGAAACTGAGGGGGGGTTGGGACAGTTGGAACAACTTTGGGAGGGTTGGGATGCGGGGGCGCACACTCACCCGGAGGATTTTGGGGAGTCGTTGCAGCATTTGTTGCCGGATTTGAGCGATCGCTCGGAAATTGAGGTAGACTTGCTTTCTAAACTGGTGTTAGCCTGCGGAGATTGTTCGCTGCTGCCGTTTGTGAAGTTGAGCGAAACGGCGATTAAATCGGCGCGGGAAGCTTTGAAAAATCAGTGTCAAATTGTGGCTGATGTGCCGCCTGTTTTTGCGGCTTTGGATCGGACAAGATTGGCGCATTTGGGAACAAGTATTGAAACTTTAATTGATGATCCGCACATCAATGCTGCGGCGGAAGCGGAACAGGAATTCTGGCTGCAGCGTGAGTGGTTTGAAAAGTTGTTGAAACTGGAAAAAGGATGTATATTAGTAATAGGATATGCGCCGTCTGTGTTGATGGCTGTTTGCGAGGCGATCGAGAGCGGGCAACTGCAACCGGCTTTGGCGATTGGAATGCCGATCGGTTTTAGTCATTCTCCGGTGGCGAAACGGCGGTTAGTGCGATCGGGCGTTCCTTATATTACAACTGTGGGAACTTTTGGCGGCGGGTTGTTGGCGGCGGTTGCTTTGAATGCTTTGGTTGAGTCTTTGATTGAAAAGCCGAATTGTCACTGTCATCTGAATTGAAAATTGGCTTGAGAAAAGCGTACAAATCCAATTCTCCTCGCTCTGGATTTGTTTTATACTGCCATGAGGGCTTGAAACCTAGTTCAAAGTTGACTGTTGTCAGTTGACTGTTGTCAGTTGACTGTTGTCAGTTGACTGTTGACTGTTGTCAGTTGACTGTTGACTGTTGTCAGTTGACTGTTGACTGTTGAGTGTTTGGGCATTTGAACAATACCGATGCAACCGGAAACGATATCACTCATAAACAAGATTTGGATTCTGTTTTAACCTAAAAATTTCGGGGCTTCAAGCCAGAGCAATTAACCGCAAAAGGTACTCAGCTAATCACCATTGTCTTTGACCGTGCTGAGTATATCTTGTACTTTTTGAAAGGGAATCTCAGTTATTCTGGCTGCCGATGTGGCGCTGAGGCTGCATCTTTGAGTAGTCTTTTTGGTCGGCTGTTAGCATAAGCACGAATCAAGGCGGACTTCTTAAGCCGTTTGACGCCACTCAAAACCAAGAGTGCAAACAGGGTTCCTATCAAACTCATCACCCACAAACCGCAGCCTGCCGCTGCACCTAATCCGGCAGCCAACCAAATAGTTGCGGCGGAAGTTAATCCTTTAACTTCAGCTTTACCCACTGGGTATTTAGTTTGTTGCAGAATGATTCCGCCCCCCAGAAAGCCTACCCCTGTGGCAACTCCTTGGATAGTTCTGCTCAAAGCATTGGAAGAGGAAAAGGTGCTGTCGCCATCCATCTGCAAAGGAATCATTACAAATATAGCTGCGCCTAGACTCACAATCATAAAGGTTCTTAAACCTGCTGGTCTACCTGGCTGCTGGCGGTTCATGCCGATCGCGAAGCCTACCAGTAGTGCAGCCGTCAGCCTAAAGGTGACTGTTTGCCAATCGTTGGGGCTGAAAAAGATAGAACTCAATGCCTGTACTCCTACTAGAACTCGCTGTTGACGCGCACGCATTTCCAGGCGTGGCAGGCTGACTTAATATAACTCCGGTTAGCCGCTAGACTTACTAGGGAATTAGGTTAATTTTAAGTTAAGACTAAGTTAAATTCAAGGAGAGTTTAGGGGCGATGTGCGGCCCCGAAACGTCAAACGCTGGAACTCGCACGCTTTGTTGAGGCGCTGGGCTAATAGGTTGCAGAGAAATATCTGCGGTTGAAAATTTACATCGTTGCTTCTTTCTTCACCACTTCCCCAACGCCCCCCAAACAGTACCCGACACCACCCCCCAAATCGCGCCCAAACCAGCCCCCACGATCGCCCCCGCCACAGGCCCCAACTCTACCGGCACCCCAGCGCTGACAGCCGGAAACATCGCAGACACCCCCGCACCCAACACAGCACCCGCAAAAGTCCCCAAAAAACTTCCCCAAATCGCCCCCAAAGTCCCACCACTTACACCCGAAGGCTGAAACGAAATCGGCAACTTCGGCGCAAATCCGCAAAAACCCAACAAAACCCCAGAAACCAAACCTCCAACAGAACCCACACCCGCCGCCACGATCGCCACACCCAGCAGCAAACCCGCAAACTCGTTTACCGGCCGCATCTGGCCGTTATACTGCTGCCAAACCACCAGCCCCGCCCCCAAAAAAACACCTGCCACAGTCCCCAAAAACGCTCCCCAGACCGCCCCCAAATACCCTCCCCGCCGGCCCCACACCCTCCCCACAGGCAGCGCCAGAGGAGGCCGAAAACTCGCCCAAACACAGCCCCAGACAGCACCAGTCACCGCGCCCGACAAAATCGCCTCCCCGATCCCGGGATTGTTATTAATCGCGCCAAACACCGCACCGCCGATCGCCGCCAACAAAAAAGCCCCCCAAGCCGCCCCCACCAAAACTCCGCCCCACTTCCGCCAAATCTGATTCGGCGCCAAAGTAAAAACGCCCCACATCATCCCAAAAAAACTGCCCCAAATCGTACCAACAAAAATCGCCCCCAAAATAGCGCCGCCGCCCTCAGCTATTGCCCAATAAATCCCCGCCATCGCCGCCAAACACAAACTCCCCCAAACACCTCCCCAAGCAGCATCCTGAAAAATGCGCTCAAACTTGCCTGCGGGAACCCGAGGCGCGGGAGTCCGACTCCGAGGAGACATCGGCATCGGCAGCAAGGGCACTGCGTACTGGCCGAGCGGGCGCGGCAGCCCCGTGGCGGGCTGTAGCCGGCGCACTGCGGGCTCCCTCACGACGGGCGGGGGTTGGGGCTTTTTACGCTTGATTTTCGCCGCCTGCAAGTGCAATCCCTTGCTGACTGCTTGCCGCGAAGGAAACGGATCGCGGCCTTTGAGGAGTTTTGCCCGATCGCACCAAGGGCATCGACTGAGATGATTTCCGTATTTGTGCTGGGTGTTTTTGCTGCAAGTAACTAAAGCATCTTCCGCTTCCCGAATCGCATTCACCCAAGTTTTCGCATCCGGGCGCGCCGCAGGATTGCCGTGCCCTTCCTCAAAACAGCGGACAAACATCTGCCGCAGTCGGGGATGCAGCATTTCCAAAGGCGGCGCTGCGGGCATCGGGCGGTAGGGAATCCGCTTCGTACCGGTGGGGAAATGGCCCGATCGAATTCTCGCCTCCAAAGCCGGCGGTTCGTCGCTACCGAGATAAACTCCCGAAAACGGGTGCGTACCTTCCATCAGCAATTGAAAAATTAATACAGCTAAACCGAACAAATCGTGCTCTGGAGCTCGATCGATATCGCGGAAAGTCTGCCCCTGCAACTCCGGCGGCGTAAACTCGGGTTTCCCTACGGGACACCGATAAACGTAACCCGTATAAGGATCGCGGACTTGAAACGAATCCGTGTCTACCAGCGTTACCAAGGCCGTATCTGTGACGAGAATGTTCGACTCGTTCACGTCGCCGATGACGTAACCCCTGACGTGGAGGGCGTTTACGGCTGAGGCGAGATTTCTGGCGGTACGGTGGAGGTAAAGATAGTTAAACAGCGGTTTTTGTTCGCGCCTGGTTTTGGGAGTGTAGAAAGTGTGTACCGGCATCACTTTGTTGACGCGCGGCATCACAAAACCGACAATTTTTTCTCGCCCGCCGACAGTATGCAGCAAATCGATCGGCCAAGCAATGGAAGCGTGCCCGGGTTCCGCGATCGGTGCATCCGGCGGCATACTGAACATGACTGTGAGTTTGTCGCCGTCTTCGTCTGTCGGTCTGTGGTAGATTTTTGCGACAAGGGACGAGTCTTGGGCGATCGGGTAGATGCGACCTTCACCGCCACTGGCGATCGCGCTGTTGCTGTCGATCGCAATCAGTTGTCCGCTAAATTGGCGCTGCAACTGCATAGAATTCCGTTATGGGATAGAGGATTTGGAAGCCATCACTCAATAAACTTGACTTGCACATTAAATCTTACCTTTGTTATGACTTAGGCACGGGTGCGTCGAAACCGGGTTTTTCACCAAAATAGGCGTTGCAGCCCGCAGATTCGGTAAAAAACCCGGTTTCTTGGGTCGGAGTGCGTCATTCGATTTTAGATTTTAGATTTTAGATTTTAGATTTACACCACGGATAAATCCGGGGGCTTGAGGATGCAAGGATTTTGGATTTTGGATTGATTCCACGGATAAATCACGTGGCGGGTACCACCTTTGAAATTATTGGTCAGCCCTGTTTCTGTTAGTGGGATGGGCGTCCCGCCCGTCCATTGGTGGGATGGGCGTCCCGCCCGTCCGCGCTATCAAAATTAAATGTGAACCAGCTTCAAATCCACCGACAATAACAACATCCTATCCTCAATTTTTTGTCTGACGGCCGGTGTCACCTGACAATTATCGCTGTTGAGGCATTCCACCAGCAAGTTGTGGGCATAATAATACTGTTTCAGCAATGTTTTCTGTTGGGGGCAGAAATCTAAATTGTAGCCGATCGCAGTTTTGAATTTTGCCAGCCAACAGCGACCGCAATCTTTGCGCCACTTTTTCCAACTTTGCAAATCTGGCATCTGAGTCTGAAATTGTGCCAGCAGTTGTTTAAGTTCTGGTTCAATATCCAGCGCCAAGATGCCAACCAAAATATCTGCCGTATCATCATCAAAAGCCAATTTCAGAGACTCGTTAACATCCGCAAATTCTACATTTTTTCGAGCCTTTGCTAAACAATTCCGCAACTTGCGAACTTTCGATTTATCAAACTTCCGACTCGGATCGAGGACGCGAGTCAAAGTCAAATCGAGGACGCAAACTAAGGCGACATAAAAAGCGCGAACTTCCGCCGGTGTAAAATTATTTTGCACTAACTGAGACTTGTGATTTGCCCAGATTAGCAACTGCTGCAAGGTTTCATCTTTAGCCACCATACTGTCAATTTTTTCTTGCATCAGCAGCAAAAGTTCGTCAGCAGGTTGCAAAATGCTGACAACTCTCACAAATTCATTTTTCCACTTTTTGTCTGTAATCCGGCTGACCAATTCTGGCAGCGATTCAGGGTTTGCACTGTCAATCAGATATTCTGGTTGAGTGTCGGTTTCCTCTAGCAGTTCGTCAACTGCGGTTTTGATAAAGTTATCCACCAACCAGTCGCGGGTACGCGAGAAATTGCTCTCCAACTCCAGGTAATGACTGCCTAATTTTGCCTTAAAGTCTTTGGGAAAAATCTCTTTAGCCACTAACATATTTTTCCAGCGAGTTAGCTGGCTGGCGTTGCGTTCGGGAAAGCGGTTGTACAAATAGTCGATCGCGATCGCATCTAGAATGTCTGCACCCAGGATTTCCCGCCGTTTCACCTCGTTTTCCAGCGCAACTTGTCGCCGCTGAGTTAGATCCAGATGCTGGCTGACAGTTGGTTCAATCAAGCGCTGAATCAGCCAGTTTCCCCCACGAAAAAAATCGCGGTCGAACTCCAAGTAAATCGCGCCAAACAAAGCCTCAAAAGTCTCCGAACAAAATCTATTGTACTCGCTTTTGTCTGTTTTTTTTCCGTTCCAAACGCGCCAACTAAGTTCGTTAAATTTGAAATTTTGTGCAAATTCCGCAAGTTTTTTCTGGTCTGCTAAACGAGCTTTTAAGGTTAAGATAGCATCTGGATCGAGTTGTGGATATTCGCGGTACAGGTAATCGGTAACAACAGCACCGAAAATCGCTCCGCCTAAGAGTGACAGCCGTTTGTACTTAACCTCTTGCCAAGCGGGAGACTCCTCCGGGCGATCGGGGTAATCGCTGGTACAGTAACGGCAAGTCAAGGCAATTTCCAGCAGTTTTGTCTGCTGAAAGCTAGAAATGTCTATCCCTGCTTTGACTGCTTCAATATCTACCTTTTTACTTTTTATTCGCTCTAATTCTTCTTCACATTTACCCCACTTTTCCAACCAATCACCGCCAGCATCTTCAACATAAAACTCCACAAAATCTACCCCGTGATTCATCCACTCATCCTGCATTTTTCGGGCTGCTTCCAGCTCTTCAAAGACTTTTTGCAAATTGTTTTCAACGGTGTTCGTACCTTGTACTGTCATAGTATTGAGTTTGCTGTAATTTGATTTTATTTCCAACAATTTCACCGCGATTAAATCAAATCCAAATTTAATTCAGCCCTAGTTGCTAGTTATGTGACAAAATTGATTCCTGCGGTAAATCTTCCGGTTGCTTAGCGTTCGTATCAAGCACCTGTTGCCTCCGTCTGGCAGACCCCTCCCGGAAACAGAAAAGGGGAGGGAAAATCTTGCTTCCCCTTCCCTTTTCCCGAAGCGGGCTGGGGGTGAGGTTTTTGGCATTGTCGAGAATTGTGCAATATGTGAGGTAAGTCAAAATTTCTTCTTCACCCAGTTTTTAGCAGTCGAACTATTCTCAGCAGCAGATCTGGTTGATTTACGGGAACTTCAGGTAACGACCTGCGGGCAAATTATCGCTATTATATAATGCAATGTTAACTAACTGGTTCAGGAAATTTGCATCGTTTCTATCATAACTTAAAAATAATCCTCTGTCAATCCCCCAAGCTTGAAGAGTTTGTTGCCAATTTTGATATTTTTCTTGAGAAAACTGATCGGAAAGAGTAGTGACTTGAATGCAAAGGGGCTGCTGTTGGCGGCTGCTAACAATCGAATCGGTTGCCATAGAAAGATCCGCAACATAGCGATACAAAACAGTGCCTTGGCGTTCGACAATCCGGGCTGCGATCGCACGAATCACGATATCGTCAGCCGGATCGAATTTACCGGCCTTGAGTTTTTGTTTCCAAATGTAAAATTTGCGATCGTTTTCGCTCAGCCATTTAGGAAATAGATAGCTGTACCAATACCTTTCGCCCGGAGTCATTAACTCAAACGCGGCTTGTTGTTCTCTTTCTGAAGGTAGAGATTGAACGGCCAGCCAAACCTGAGAATCTCGGATAAGCTGTAGCAAAAAAGCCATCACAAATTTTTTAGCAGTTAGCGAACCGGGTTTAACATCTTTCACCCAGCGATTGATTTCATCCAATCTTCTCGCCAAACTCGGATCTATTGGATCTGCTGCGCTAATTAGGGAGTTGAGCTTATCCTTAATCTCTTGTGCTTGCAAACGACGACCTACTGTACAAACTAAACCAGAATTGTTGACACCTCGATTTTATTATAGAACCGTGTCAAATTTTCGCCGCTCATTAGGTTGAACGCATTAGACTTGTTGCAAAATTCAGAATCGGAAATTTTTAACCGCAGATCGACGCCGATAGACGCAGATGGGTGTTGGCTTTTGCAAAATGTCTATTTTTAATTGTCCTGTCCCTCCGAACTCGAAAAAGTTGCTAACAATAATGTTAAGTCATCATCGGTGCGTTCGGAAACACGGGGCGATCGCAAAAATGACTCTAACTGCTGTTTCGCATCTTCCTCTTCTTTCCACTCGTCAGAAAACCGAAACAAAGGCGCAAAAAACGGCCCGTGCGGCGTGCCTTCCGGGATTTTGAGAGCTAGCATTTGCAAGCCGTCGGAAAAAACGGCTAAGTGCCGCAGTTTTTCCCGCAGTACCTGAAATTGCGCTGTTTCGATCGCATTCGGCGAAATCAAAAAGATAGTTTCGTTGATGTATTCGCCGCAGGGAGGTACAGTCAGGGCGATCGCATTTCCTGCACTGTCACCCGCTACCGCCGCACCGTCGCCGATTTGAGCAACTGCGATTAATTCCGGCGTAGCAACAACAGCAATTAAAGTGCAGGCTAAATCTCTTGGCGCCACTTCCCGCACTGCCGCTTCTGCTTCCACCTGCGCCCGCGCAACTTGCAGTGATGCTGTCAAGAATACCTGCCATTCGCCGTCATTTTGAGGCAGCCTTTCCTGTTGCCCGCAAATCGTTTCGACAACCGCTTCCACAGCAATTTTTGCCCCAACTTCTGCGAGTGCTGCAGAGCCCGCGCCGTCGGCAACCGCTGCCGCTAAAACACCGTTTGGCAAGAGACGCCAGCAGTGGGCATCTTGACAGGGCTGCGATCGTTTTTCGTGGCTTGTACCTATCACCGATGCCGCTACAACTTGCCAATTAAAGGATGAATTCTGCATTAATAACTCTTTAATTCAAAACTTCGTAAATTCACAACTATGCAAAGTCAGGACGGGTTTATTTATCCCTAATTACAGCACTTTTCTGGGTTCGTAGGTACTAGCCCTTGTAGGGACACGGCAGTGCCGTGTCCCTACGGCACTCTTACTAATGACCAATGACCAATGACTAATAACTACTGACTAATGACTAATAACTAAACTGTTCCCCATCCGGGTGGCGGCAGTGCTACTTGTTCGTCAATTTTTGAGTGAGAAACTCTCTGCATACTAGCCGACAGCCAGATGAACATCTCTCTAAAGTCTAATCCTCTCAATTTTACAGGTGTGCGCTCGACAATTTGCGCGAGACGGGCGATATTAGCACCTTCCACTCCGACTGCAAAAAATGCCACGCGCTTGTTAGTTTCTTCCTCTTTAATCCGCTGTGCTGCTATTTCCACAACATCGTCTGATTCGCCTTGAGGTTCGCCGTCGGTAATCATAAATACCCACGGGCGGTAATAGGTAATGCCGTTGTTGCGGTATTCGGATTTGCGGGCCGCAATTGTATCTAGTGCTAGCTGAATGCCTGCGCCCATGTGAGTTTGTCCTTGAGCAGTCAGCAGCGGCGTCTCGAACTGGTCGGCGGTTACGAAGTCTTGCACGACTTTGATATGATTGTCAAATGAAATAATCGCGACTTCGACTCGTTTTTTAGCTAGTTCGTCTTTAATTAGGTCATCCCTAAAAGTTTCGAGCCCCTCATTCAAGGCATCTATGGGTGCGCCTTGCATGGAGCCGGAGGTGTCCAGCAGGAGGACGCAGGGACAGCGCGGCTCTGGGTTTTCGGCAAATTCTACGGCTTCGTCTAGTCTCATGGTTCGGGGTTGACCTTGGAGTGGCTTTATGTTTGGGTTCGTTACTTTCTACCGTAGCAAGTAGGTGACATATTTAACTCAATCTGCCCGCTGGCGATCGCATTTTACCATTTACCTGAATCGATTTGAAATTTTTAATTGTAGATTTGAGATTTTAGAATTGGATGTCTGCGGTCAATCGATTTTAGATTTTAGATTTTAGATTTTAGATTTTAGAATTGAAGCATTGACCCCACGGATCGAGTCGGGGGCAAGTTTCTCGGATACAGGTTTTTTATTTCTGGACGGATGAATCACGTGGCGGGTATCCTGGATGCTTTCGGTCAAAAAAACAAATTCATTCCTGCCTGTGGTAATATAGACTAATAGTATTACTGCAAAATAAGGATAAATCTTATGCTTGCAACAGTTACACAAAAATTAACCTTTGACCAATTCCTTGTAGAATGTCCAGAAGATGGACTCTACGAACTGGTAAATGGAGAAATTGTAGAGATGAATGCGACAAGAAATCATGATGATGTTGCTGATTTTACGTCTGACTCATTTAAAGATGAAATTAAACGGCTAAGTTTAAATTATGTAGTCAAAAATACCGCCGTTATCAGAACTGCAAGTAAAGCCGGCATCGAACAAGGGCGGAGACCGGATGTCAGCGTAATCGATCGCGATTTGTGGCGCTCGAACCGTTCTGCTTATGCTGCCTTACTAGAACCAATTCAACTGGCAGTGGAAGTAACATCAACAAATTGGGAGGACGATTATATAGACAAATTGGACGAATATCGGCGCCTCGGAGTTCCTGAGTATTGGATTGTCGATTACTTAGCAATTGGCAGCAGGGAATTCCTGGGAAATCCCAAACTTCCCACTGTATTTGTTCACCTTTTGGATGCAGAGGGCAACTATCAAAGAATCGCGTTTAAAGGCAGCGAACGAATTGTGTCGCGGACTTTTCCAGAATTAATGCTGACAGCAGAACAGGTGATGAATGTTTAAATTAGGCAGGACTAAAGCCAAGTGTTACACTTACAGCAAATTCCATGTATAGCGGTTCTCAGAAAGATTCGCGGACGTAGTTGGGCTTCAGCCCTCAAGCGTCTGGATGGTTATGTAAGCTGTCAGTCATACCTCATCTTTTTGAGAAAGGCTATATATGTGGTACACAAAATTTTGTAGTAAGTAAGGTGCGTCGCCACCCGTAAATCTGCAAGTTCCATTGGGAGCATCCCAATTTGGTAAAAAGCCGTTTTTTAGGAGCGCTCACGTCGTCCATAGCGAACGATCTAGCCGCGAGCGAGACGCTCGCACGCTATATCATCGAAATATATTATTCTGATGCAACCGTCCACGATCTGAAAGCAAAAATGGGATGCTCCCGTTCCATTGAACCTGCGACAGCGACGCACCCTACATAACACGTACCACACAATATAGCGGCTACTATACTTCATCAACCTGGAATATGCTGTAAATCAACTTGTAGGGTGTGTCAGACATCGATAGTTCAATTTAAACAGGTTTTGCGGCTCCTGGGCACCATAAGTATGTGCTAGCTAACCATACTATTATCTACCAAAAATAACTGAAATTATGAAATCTATTTCCGAACAAAAACCTATCAGTCCTTGGAATTACAAACCGTGGTGGTGTCAGCCTTGGTCTATTCTTTTGACAGGCACGAGTCTGATTTCTGGCAGTTGGTTTTTGTTTAAAACTGTTTGGATAACTGTTTTAGTCGCGATTCCTTTATTAGCTTGGATGGGGTTTTTCTTGTTAGTTTGGCCGAGGTTGATGCTGTCTAGCGGAGTTTTGGACTCCGATGCAGATTAGGTTTTGGTGGCGTGCACCTAGCCCTGTCTGGCGTGGCTGCTGAGCTTGCTCGATCGGTCTGGCGGTGGACAGATGGCGATGACGTGAATCGCTATGAGTTGGCTCTTTTTTCTTCTTAGGATCGCGAGTATGTTTAAGGAATCTTTTTAAATGTACCCCTGCCGCTAAATCCAATAAAATCTCCGCCAGCAGTTGTCGATCGCACTTGGCAAAAACACTCTTATTTTCCTCCCCAATCGCGATCGGCATCGGGAATCCCGATGCGTGCAAATAGACTGCCAGCAGGTAAAATTCATCGAGCAGACTCGATGCTTAAATTGTCACCAATGGGCTGAGCCTGGGAAGGATAATTAAAGATAATTAGGACTTTAATCTCCTCTTCATATTACAGCATATTCGGTGGTTCGTGAAGTACACTATAAAGCTATATTGTGCGGTACGTGTTATGTAGGGTGCGTCGCTGCGGAGCAGGTTCAATGGAATTTGCAGATTGATGCGTGGCGACGCACCTTACTTGCGACTCTTATTGTGTGTACCGCATATACATGGAATATGCTGTATGTCCAGTTAATCACTTACGATCGCCGATCGACCAGTCATAAAAAAGGGCTGGTAACTACACCAGCCCTTTAACTAATTTTAGATGTTAAATCAGCTTTAATCTAACATCTCATACCTCAAATCAATCTAGCTTCTGTCGATCGCAGCCACAGGCTCAAAACTCGGAACCACAATTTCACCATTCTGCTTAGTCAACTGGTTGTACAGTCTTTCAGTATTCGGGAAATTAGCAGCCGGTAGAGTCGGAAAGCGGCGGTAAGGAACAGTATCCTCACCAAAAGCCTCAGCATATTCAACGCTGTTCAACATCGCGTTGATAAAGCCCTTAATCCCTTTACTTGCCAAGATTTGGTTGTAAGTCCGAATCTCCGCCTGATTGCGAGGAGCGCGGCCCAAGAAGTGCTTGGTGCCCAACTCAATCACCTTAGTATTTGGATAAGGTGCGTAGAACTGTTTGACGTACAGCGACGAACAACCTAAACTTTCAATGAACTCCTTGAGATTGATTTCATTGTTGCCAAGTTTGCTTTCCAGCGCCGTGAATTCATTCTTCACAACGTAGGGATTCAAGTCGCGTTCAAAAACTTGACGGTAAGCAGCTTGAATTAAAGTTTTCAAAGCTACCTTGTCCGTAGTAGTCGTCAGCTTGAACACCTTAGTTTGTTCGCGTCGCTTGCTGACACCTTGAGCAATCCGAGTTTGCAACTCGAAATCGCCCCGATCGCCTGCTGCACCCAGTTCGATAAACCGAGGAGTTTCTGGCGTCTGAGCTTGGAGATTTTGCTCGGCGACGGAACCCGATCGCATCGTCCGCATCGACAAACCTGCGGGAGTTACGTAGCGCTCGTAGGGTACTGTATCTTCCCCGAAAGCTTCGTTGTACTCCAGACTGTCCATGATGCCATCGACCAGCGCGTAGAAACCCTTCTTGGCACAAATGTCAAAGTAAGCGTTCATTTCTTGACGGCCGTAAGTAGGGCGTCCCAGGAGTCGGCGGTGAATGTACTCGATCGCCTTACAAACGTAAAGCTTGCTCCAGTACATATTGCGGAACACATCCGACTTCGCCAACATCCGAATAAACTCGCGCATCGTGATGTCGCCGTTTTCCAGCTTAATTTCCGCCACCTTTTGGCGCTGGCCGTCGAACACGTCGCGACCGAACACTTGCAGGTAAGCAGCCCGAATCACCGCTTGAGTGGAACTTTCGGTAAATTTGACACTGGAAGCACTGCTGTAGCCACCGCCTACAACAGCGCGGCCCGTCAGTTTTTTCGGAGACACGTAGCCACCCGGCAACTGGTCTAGTTTAAAGACTTTGGGGCCTAGAGAACCGGGAGCCTTGCCGCGAGCATCCGGGTTGCTCAATTGGTTTTCAATCCCCGCACCTTGACGGATCAGGATACGGCGAGTGTCTTTGCCGAAGGGAGCTGGACGGTTTTTGGGGTTGCGAGTTTCTTTCGGGAAAATCGCGCCGAACTGAATTTCCAAGGGGTCATTGCCCACACCGTAAACGTGCTGGTCTGGCAGCGGCTGCGTGTAGCCTGCGAACAATGTGATGAACTGAGGAACCTTGCGGAACGGAGCGCTGAAATTGAACAAATCAATTTGCGGGCCCCAGTTGCGGCATTCCTGAGCTTCTTGGCCCAAACCGCGCAGGTAAGGCACGGTTTCTTCGCCGAAGTAGTCGGAATATTCCTGAGAATAGACCATCGCATCTACCAGAGCTGCCAGGCCGCCTTTAGTGACGATCGCGAAATACTTGCTGAATTCCTCCCGCGAGCTCAAACCGCGGCCCAAGAAGTGGCGGGCGGCAAGTTCTACAGCGCGGCTGTTGACAAACGGCTCGTAGAATTGCTGGCGGTACAGAGGAGATTTACCCAACCGGCGGATAAACTCTTTCATTGAAATTTCGCCGTTTTTGACCTTGGATTCCAGGTCAGAAATGCTTTGGCTGTATGCGCGGGTAATATCGCGCTCGAATACTTGGCGGTAAGCTGCTTTGACTATTTCTTGCTTTTCCCCCGAGGACAGACCGGTTTTCATGACGAATTTCGACCGTCGCTCGGCTGCGTTGAAGTAGATTTGAGGCAGTTGTAGCCCTTGCTGGTCGTTGGTTTCGCGCTGCCGCACCTTGTCTGAAGGTGTGGGAGCTTTGAATTCGGTAATTGCTACCTCGAAATACTGTCCGACGATCGCCGCGGCCTCTGCATTATTTCTGAAATAGCCCAAGGATGCAGCCTTCATTTCCTGCATTGCCACCAGCGTCGCCGCGGACGAGCAAGCATTTTCGATGATTTCTCGCAGTCCGCGCACGTTCACCGAAATAATACTCGGGTCGCCAGCTACGATCGCGTAGGTGATGTAGCGCAAAAACCAGCTCAAATCCCGCAGAGATTTGGTCATGTTGCCCGGGCCGTAGCGCGAGACATTGATCGGCTGAAATCCTGCTGGGATTGCGCCGCTGTAGCCGCCGCCGTTGCCAGAAAACAGATTTCCCAGCCCCAAGAATCCGCCGCCGCCTGAACCGTTGCCGCCGCCTGCGCGATTTTCAACGTAGGTGACATTTCCCAGTCTCATGCCTTCAGAGACATTCGCCGAGCCGCCGCGAGCCGCGCCTGCTACAGCCATCACAGGTTCTTGCGGTCTTTCCAAAAATGCCAGCGGGGAACCGCCGGTAAAAATCCGGTTGGCTGCACGGGATACTATCAGTTCCGAGTTTTGGGTCAGCGTCTCAGAAATCGAGATCCGAAGAGCCCCTGAACTGAAATAATTTGCCAGTTCGCTGAGTTCGCCCCGCTGTAGGAAGCGGTCTTGCTGTTCTGCTTGCGAAATTGTTGCGACCGGTACAGTTTGATATAGTTGCGGACGCGCAACCGAGCTTCCACCACTTGCCTTTACAGTCATTAGACTCCTTCGCTCCCTATCTAAATCGTTGCAGCATTTACCCAGACTAACCTTGCCTTCTCATGCAGGTAAAATTAGGTATTTTTGCTTTGTTTACTTTTTGCCTTTACCTGTCACGAGGTTCGGGCGCGCTTACTTTCTTAGATTAAAATGTTTTGGTTTCATCTTTCTGCCTCCCGGGAAATGTCCGATTGGAAGGCAGGCACGGGGTACTCCCTCCGCTGCGCTCCGCCCGTACACCCGTGGAAAAAAAGACTCGGCAGGAGAGTTGCCTTTGGGCGATTGCAGCAAGTGCCTTCAATTAAAGGAAAAGAAAATCAAAAATTTTCTTCTGCCTTTTTGTCGGCCTCTTGCTCTCTTGAAAGACGCCTCCGCTTTACCCGAAAGCTCTGCGGTGGGTTATTGACAGTCCTTGTTTGTTAAAAAGCCTGCCGAGATTTATTGTATAGATTTAAGAGACCTTATATGAGAAAAAATGATAAGTTTTATTACGCGGAAGCTGTCAATCGATTTTAGATTTTAGATTTTAGATTTTAGATTGAAGAATCGACCCCACCGATAAATCCGGGGGCCCCGGATCAAATTGCTGTCGGTCAGCGGTCAGCGGTCAGTTGTCAGTCCAATCCCGAATCCCCAAGCCCAACAAATGTCACCTATGGATACTACGCCCGATATCAGTGCTGCCGTGCGGCGGCTTTACGATACTTTCCCTTTCCCGCCCGATCCTTTGTCAGATGAACCGCCTCCAGGGTACAACTGGCGCTGGAGTTGGCCTGATGCTTACAATTTTTGCACCGGCCAAAAGCCGCCAAAACTCGATATTCGGATTTTAGATGCTGGCTGCGGCACTGGTTCGAGTACGGATTATCTGATTCACCTCAATCCCGAAGCTTCGGTGACGGCGATCGACCTCAGTTCCGGTGCCTTGAAGGTAGCACAAGAACGCTGTCGGCGATCGGGCGCGCGAGAAGCAGATTTTCGCCACCTCAGCATCTACGATGCCGCCGAGTTAGAAGGCGAGTTTGATTTGATCAACTGCGTCGGCGTGCTGCACCACTTACCCGATCCGATCCGGGGCATTCAAGCGCTGGCGGCGAAGTTGGCGGAGGGCGGTTTGATGCACATTTTTGTGTATGCTGAGCTCGGACGCTGGGAAATTCAACTGATGCAAAGGGCGATCGCCCTTCTCCAAGGCAGCCAAAAAGGCGACTATCCCGATGGCGTCAAAGTCGGCCGTCAAATCTTTGCTTCTTTACCAGAAAACAACCGTCTTGTCAAGTACGAAAAACAGCGTTGGGCGGGAGAAAATCAGCGGGACGAATGTTTTGCTGATATGTACGTTCACCCGCAGGAAATTGACTACAATATTGAGACTTTGTTCGAGTTAATCGACGCTTCGGGATTGGAATTTATCGGTTTTTCAAATCCGGGATATTGGCAGTTAGAAAGACTTTTGGGTAAAGCACCGGAATTGATAGAAAGAGCTCAGGGTTTGACGGAACGGGAGCTTTATCGATTAATTGAATTGTTGGATACGGAAATCACTCATTACGAGTTTTTCTTGGGGAAAAAGCCTGTTAATAAGATTGATTGGTCGGACGATAAGGCACTTTTGGCGGCAATTCCAGAGTTGAGTAGTTGTATGCACGGTTGGCCCAGTCAACAAGTGTTTGATTGCAATTACCAATTGGTCAATTTGTCAAGTGCTGAATTTGAGTTTTTGCAAGGTTGTGTACCCCCCCCAGCCCCCCCTTACCAAGGGGGGGAGAAAGAGGGAACCTCGCCTGGGCAAGGTAAAGGAGAGAAGACTGTTGGGGAGATTTTGGGGAATGTGGAGATGGGATTGGATGAAGTGCGATCGATCTTATCAAAACAGCTAATTTTGCTAACTCCGGATAAAATCTAATAATCGTAGGGTGCGTCAGTTCGCATAATTTCCCCTAAAAATCGACAATCTCCGAACTGACGCACCTCACCAATTTCCGCTAAAAATCGACAATTTACGAAAAAAATATAGCTGTTAAAAAAGTGTTTTGTTGTTTTTTTGACGATTGTGTGAGGTGCGTCGCTCAGAGATTGTTTATCTTTTGTTAAGGATTTTCGACGGCGACGCACCCTACAGGTACTTTGCTAGGATTTTCTGTCATTGCGAACGTAGTGAAGCAATCTCAAAGCTGACGCACCTTTCCCAAATCCAAAATCCCAAATGGATTGACACAGGCCCCCCTCTGCGGCTACGCTTTGAAGTTAGAGGTTGCTTTGCTTGTAGAGGAAGTAGCCCGCGTCGCCCAAAAATCTAGTTGCACTGCCCAAAGCTGCTGGTAACAGCAATGGACAGCATAACCGCCAAACTGATATCAGCAGTCTGGAGGCTAACGGAGTATGATAACACTCTGTGTAGCCGCCCTGCTATGTGTTGAAAAGCGGGGCGGCTGGGTTTTTGGGTTTTTCTAGAAAACCCAAAACCAGGAGAACATAATTATGTCACAGGAATTCTTGCCTGACGATAACGAATCCGATCGGCCAAATGACGACTCAGCAGCAGAATCGGAACAGGATGTGGTGTGTGTAACGGTGACAGGTTCGCCCAAGGGTGTCAGGGAAACCATACTCACCTTGTACCGCCTGGGATTTGCCGAAGTCGGCGATTGGAGTCCCGTACAGCGTGCAGCTAATCCGAAGCAAGTGATGAGTGTGCTGATTCGCCGTCGGAAGCGCAAAGCGTAGGTGTTTGCTCGTTCCCAGGCTAGAGCCTGGGAACGCATTCCATGAGCATCTGCCTCCTGTTTTTGTTTTTATCCGTTAGCGAGGCAGACTTACTAAAATCCTAGACATTTCTGGAGAAATCCCGAAATAGCTAAGTAAGTCCAGGCTTTCGTTATTAGGGAGCGTTAAAGTTCAT
Organism: Microcoleus sp. N3A4; assembly: GCF_036701805.1. NCBI lineage: Bacteria > Bacillati > Cyanobacteriota > Cyanophyceae > Oscillatoriales > Microcoleaceae > Microcoleus > Microcoleus sp. N3A4. Next base: position 138 of record NZ_JAUBRJ010000011.1, on the reverse strand, counting down.
ACCTTGGAGTACGTGCCAGCCCCAAGCACTATAACTCCGCAGTTAAACAGGCAAGGATTTGTAACCCACATTCCGCAGTTCTGGCTTTAATGACTAAGGATTATCATACATTCAGTGTAGGAAAAATATCTGTGCCTA
>NZ_JAUBRJ010000136.1:0-6218 GCF_036701805.1 Microcoleus sp. N3A4 | reverse complement strand
TTTCGTCTGAGTAATACATAAATTAAGTTAGTAAGAAATGATTCAAATCAACAAATCATCAGCGACACAAGAAGAAATAAGTAGGTATAATATTTGACATCTCTACCGAAACATGAACCTATTCATATTCACTCATTTATTTATTATACATCGCTGATGTTATTAAATTTTCATTCCTTATTAAATCTTGATAGAAGAGTTTCAAGACTTTATAGAAACTGTTAGAGTTACTTTTACTAAGAAATTCAACAAATCTTTTTTTGTCTGAATACCTAATTGCTCCCATGACATTGACTCTTCCTTTTCTTCTATCTCCCCTCACTTTTTTGCGATGTCCTTTTTTGCACCACGTCTTTCTTTTTATCACCCTTAAACTAAATCCACTTTCGTCCCAGAACCATACCTGAAGACGATTTGGACTTGCTTTTTCTATTCTTAAATATTCTTCTAGTTTCTCTTTAAAAGCTTTTCTTTTCTCGGGATATTGTTTGTGATCTAGACTATATTTTGACCACAGGTAAACGTACTTTTTTTTTGAAATAATTCTCCAGACTTGTGAGCCACTTAACTTAATTCCAGTCACTTCTTCTAAATAAGTAGCCAATCTTTTAGCTGACCATCGACCAAATTCATATCCTAGCTCTTGAGGAGATTTGTCAATTGTTTCTAGTAATATCTCTATGTATTTTTCTGTGGCTTTGTGATGGTTTCCTTTCATCTTCTCATCTTTAAGACTCTCTAAATTATCTGGAGCGCCATGCACGCACCAGAAACAGATTTTGTTGGGCGAACACCCGATAAATTTAGCAATTTCTTTTTGCGTTTTTCCATCATTGAGCAATAGTAAAATTAAGATTCTCTCTCTAATTTATCCATTTTCTTCTTGTTTTAATGCTTGTTGAAGCTTTTTGACTTGCTCTGCATTTAGATGATTTTTTGCTGGCATACTTCTGGCTTTTCTGTGACTTGTGATTTATTATTATACCAGTTTAAATGCAAAACAGCTTACCAACATTCTACCAGACACATTTACAAAAACAACTAACTTTAGCTCAGTTGAAAGTGATGGAACTCTTGTTACCTATAATACAAGCAGAAAAACAAGTGAGATTAGAGCGGTTGACCAGGGTATTTCCGTACCCAATTTCAACCGAAAGTCGTCGGCGAAAATTACAAAGACTTTTGGATTGGCCTAGTTTAACAATTAATGCTATTTGGTTCCCATTAATTGCTTATTGGTTGACCAAGTATTGTCCTGTTGGTACTCGTGTAAGCTGTTGTGCCTTTAAATAGGGTATAATAAAAAATTAGTTTAGTCAATCTCTACAAAAATGCCAGCTAAAAACCATCTCAATCTCCAACAAATAGAGAAACTACAAAAAGCGTTAAGAGAGGAAGACAAGGCAAATATCAGAGAAAGAATTCTGATTTTATTATTGCTCAATGACGGTAAAACTCAATCTAAAATCGCTGATTTTTTGGGTTGCTCAGTCAACAAAGTATCTTATTGGTGTGTAAAGGGAGACCCCGACAATCTAGAAAGTCTAATAGATGAAAGGATGAAGGGAAATCACAAAAAAGCCACCGATAAATATATAGAGATATTATTATAAACTATAGAGAAATACCCTCAAGAATTAGGATATGAATTTGGAATATGGACAGCCCAGAGATTAGCAACATACTTAGAACAATCCACAGGTATAAAATTAAGTGGAGGACAAGTTTGGAGGATATTAAAGCAAAAAAAATATGTTTATATCTGGGCAAAGTATAGTTTGGAGTCAAAGAGAAATCCCGAAAAAAGAACAGCGTTTAAAATAAAGATAGCCGAATATTTAAAAATAGAAAAAGAATCGCCAGAACGTTTACAGGTATGGTTTTAGGACGAGAGTGGATTTAGTTTAAGAGTCACCAGAAGAAAGAACTGGTGTAAAAAAGGAAGCCGAAAAAAAGTCAGAGGAGACCGAAGAAAAGGCAGAGTTAATGTAATGGGAGGAGTGAGGAATTCGGATAAAAAAAGGTGGGTATAGTTACTCGAAAAAGGCAATTTATATAATTTTTATCGAGTGCTAAAACTGTTTTATGAAGAGCTAATGAATGAATGGGTATCAGCAGGTAATCAAGCCTCAGAATTTGCGGAAAAAGGAGCCAAAATAGTGATTGTTCTGGATAATGCTAGTTTTCACAAGAAAGAAGAGTACCTGAAAATAATTGAAACAGAAATGCCTAACCTTCATTTAGAATTCCTCCCCGAATACAGCCCCGACTATAACTTAATTGAATTAGTATGGCATTCGGCAAAAGAATATATTGCCAATCGACTTTTTACATCAATTGAAGAGCTAGAGTATTTATTGCACCGCCTCTTAAATGAAGGGCAATTAATAATTAAATGGGGTCGCAAAATCAAAAATAAGGGTAATGCTTGTATCACAGTTTAAATGTGCAACAGCTTATCAATCGCAATTGACCGCAGTCAATGGGGGCGTATTAATCTGTTTATGGTAAGCTTAATCTGGGAGCGCAGAGCAATTCCATTATACTGGTCACTGTTGCCCAAATTAGGAAATAGTAATTTGGAAGAACAAACTACAAATTTAGAGCAAGTTTTACCATTGTTTTCATCAGATAAAGTCATCGTTTTGGGAGACCGTGAATTCTGCTCGCTCCGATTTGGGGAACTGGCTGATGGAAAAAGGTGTGTCTTTTTGCTTGAGGCTGAAAAAGAATCATCGTAAGGATTCAGGTGTTTGATTGGGGAATCAGAGAAGGCATAAAAAAGTTACAAGAATGGGCAGATAGAGCATCACGGAAAAAAGCCATTGCGCGAATACCTTGAAACCGACAAGTCTGAATCACAGATAACAAATCAGCAGTTTGTTCAAATCGAGACATGGAGCGGGAACCGCCAGATACTTTACGTTTAGTCACGGCTAATCGCAGAGAACGTTCTGCCAAATTATTGTCAGGGGGAATTTCAGGGTGGTCTAAAAAATACCACCATTGGTGCGCTTTCTCACGCAACGAGCGCAGCAACAGTCCAGCAGTATAACCAACATGACCAATCCAAGTATTTAACAATTCTGCCAGTCTGGTCTTAAAGTCGCTCGCCCAAGTGTGATAATCAAGTTCTTCAGGGTGCTCACGCCATTTTCGATGTTGTCGAAATGCCTCATCAATTAATTCCAAAAATGCCTCTGCGACGACAGTGTTGTTACCGTGACTGATTTGAAGAACTTTCTTAAAATGTCGTCGTAGATGGGCCAGACATTTCTGCTGCGCTCCCACAATCACACCGTTATATACGCTAAAATCATCAGAATTCAACACTCCAGCTTGCCTCATTCCCCAGCATTGTTTCTAATTCTGAGCGACTGCGAGTGTCCGCAGCATGGAACAGGCAAAAATCTTGACCTGTAGCCGTCGGTCAACCATTCTTTGACGCCCTTAACACACCACGGGGTTTCATCGACATGGACGGCACGCTTGTAACGGTGCCCATTGCCATAAGTCTTTAACGGCGGGCTTTACAGCATTAGCTACTCGCGCATTGGTTGCTTGTAATGTCCCGATCCCAATTTCAATACCACCTAATTCCCGCAGCAATTCTTGTTGCTTTTCATAAGACATATGCCCATAATTACCTAGCCATACCAATAATGCTTGTAGGTCGATGCAAAGCGTCTTGTCCTGGCACTATACCCGGTGAGACTGGTCCAATCACCATTGCTCCACATTCATTACACTGACATTTGGCTCGTTGATATTCCACTACTTCAATTGGTCTATTTACTAAGCACGCTACCTGCTGCTTGCTATAACCAATCATCTCACTTAATTCTCTGCTGCCACAATGCTCACAATAGTCAGGAGTGCTGATTTGATATCTATCTACTCGCCCAAATCCTTTGCGGGTTTTGCCGATATGTCCAGGCTGTCCTCCTGGTTTTCGCTTTGGTTGGGACTCTGACTCTGACTCTGACTCTTTTGAATTGTCAACTTTGGCTGTCTCGGATTTCTGTATCAGATCGCTCGATGGTGGTTTTGATGATGTTTTACTATTACTGGGCTGTCTCTCTTGGAGCTTTTCGAGCTTTTGTTGTAATTTTTCAATCAGCTTCTGTTGGGTTAGCACAATTTTGACCAGCTCCTCACGGCTCAACTGGTCAACTATTTCTAATTTTAGTGCTGCTGATAACTCTGACTTTTCGCTCATCTGACTACATTACCATATTGTTCGGCTCTCTGCGGAACTATTTTTACCTGAATCCTTACGTCCAATGTAATCGTTGCTTGACAAATCTATACCAATGATCGACTCTCTTTGCGTCGTAAATACTTAAACCAGACTGTTTCGCTTAGGGAGAGTTCGTTCTCCCACCCAAGCCAACCATAAGGGTGGAAACGGCTGACCGTTTGACATGGGCTTCATTCTTAAGGGCGAGGATTAAATTGACTCTGTGTTCAGCGGCACGATAAAAATGTAAGTCAAGCCATTGACTGACTCGAACTTGTCCCAACTGTGAATGTTCGTCAATTTCAATCACATTATCCGCGATCAGCCATGTGCTTGGGTCATTGAGTCTCATTTTGAGCCCGTGCTTACGTGGTCTACCACGACCACTATAAGCTGGTGGTGCTGACCACTTTCCAGGCATTCTTTCGGACTCTCATTAAACAATCAGCTTGAATATCTGCTTGCGCCAGTACCCAATTTGCATTGCCATATTCAGCATCTAAAACTGCTAAGACTGGATTGATGCTCTGTTCACAGACAAGTTTGAGTTGGGAAGCTGCTTGAAGTATGGGTGAAGACCCACTACTAATTCTTTCATGGAGCAGGGGTAATGCCCAACTTCCTTGCGCTTCAGGTATCCACGCAATGGTACTGTACCCCTGCCCAAGAATTACACCCCCCTGATATTCATGGGTTCTATCTTTTAATGTTTTAGCATCTGGTCTCCCCCATGCAGTGTGGTCAATTGCCACTAACATATGTTCTGCTACGGGTACTTGCTGTTCTAATTGCTGGAGATACAGCAGCATCAGTTTTTTCCGGTCTGGCCTACAGTCTTGCAATGCCTCGTAAACGCTTGACCATTGACGATTGAATAATGGATTGAGCGAAAATTGGGCCAAACATGACGCATTCGGAGTGGTCATCACTGCATCCATGAGCTCTCTTGTTGCATCCTTGCTTCGTACCAATAACTCGTATGCTTCTTGACGAAAGTCCTTTAATCGTTCACTGTTCATTTAAGGAGTGGATAGGTTTTTATTTTTCACCCTCATTCTCTCCTGGCGCGGTGGCTCTAGTTCTTCTTTTGCCACCGTTCTCATCTTTAGTTAGTCTAAACTACAGTTAGACTGGTATCATTTAGTCGAAAATCTGTACAAAGTAGCAGGGTCTAGGAAACGGCTGTCTAGAGCCAAAGAATTGTTATGGCAAGGTCGTATAGATGAAACCATTAAGTTGTTTGAGTTGTGCAAGAGTCGTCAGACTACCAAATTCTGTAAATATCTCACAAAACATCGGAATCGAATTGTAAACTATCAACTCTTATCGGGCCAAAATATTTGTTCTATTGGGTCGGGAGCAGTGGAATTATTAGTCAAACAGATTGATAGAAGATTGAAGATTTCCGGCGCTCAGTGGTGTCATAAAAATATTAATTAAATGCTCAAACTTAGGTGTGCTTACTTGAATGAATTAATCTAGAATATAGACACCTTTTCTATATTTTTCTTCCCAACTCCCATACTTTAAATACTCCTCTATCGCCAGTTCGGTTAGCCTGCGGGCGACAACTTTTCCGTTCTCTCATGTAGCGCAGGGCGAAAAATTTTGGCTCATATCATACTTTTAACCATTTACAACCCACATTCCGCAGATATTCGATCGGATTTAATTTCAAAAAAATTCATGATTTTCAAAACCTCAAATGATTGTATAGCACTCATTTGAGGTTTTTTCAAGGTATAATAATTTGTGCAAGTAAAGCAACCCTTAAAACCATGAAAAAGCCCTCGTCAGCTATAAATATTGTAAATTTAGACCATTTGGGGATAGTAGCAGGGATCATAGATGAAATGGAATTGGTAGAAGAAGTCAACAAAATAGGTTCTTCATTAGTTGGCATGCTAAACTAACAATTAAATGCTTGCGTAAGCAAACATCTATTTTTGTAGTTGTCAAAATTCCTAAACCCATATGC
>NZ_JAUBRJ010000010.1:71084-139725 GCF_036701805.1 Microcoleus sp. N3A4 | reverse complement strand
AATATATAGTCCAAATAAAAGTCCATGATAATAAATGTAGTGTTTGTTACATTATACACCATAAAGTCAGGAGAGCCATTTGTACTTAGTAAAAAACATCACATTAAGTTGTGTAAATTATATTTATGTTTTTTGAATGATTTCCGGAATCGGGAACAAGCTAGTTGTACCTGAAGTCTGGTTTTTTTAAGTTGAGAATGAAAAAGTGCGATCGAGCAACTTTCCAGCTCCAACAAATTTACAAGAATCACAAAAATAGATAATTGTAAAGCTTTGTCTGTACAACTTTTACTGAGTTGAAGGCTGGTTTTGTGGTAGCCGTATTTGTGGATTGAAGTTGGGGCGATCGTCGCACGGAAACAACATTTTGAAAACCTAATTAGGTGCATGGGGGAACAGTAATGATGAAAAACCTACAAATAGTCTTCGTAGATTCAGCAGTTGAAGATTGGCAGAGTCTGGCCGCAGGAGTTAAACCGGGTACAGAGGTAATTTTAGTCGATCGCACGCGGGACGGCATCGAACAAATTGCCGAAGCACTGCAGAGCCGCAAAGGTATAGAAAGCGTTCACATTATTTCTCACGGGGAATCGGGAAGTTTGCAGCTAGGGCAAACTATCCTAAATTCCGACAATTTAGAAACATATCGCGACAGTTTGAAACGGTGGTTTTCGTCATCTGTAAACTCAATTAAAAATCGATTTGAAATTCTGCTATACGGATGTAACGTAGCAGCAGGTAAAAAAGGAGCAGCTTTTGTACAAAAGTTGAGCAAGTTAACAAAAGCTAATATTGCTGCTTCTGCAGATATTACCGGGAGTGCCCAAAAAGGCGGAAACTGGGTACTTGAATACGCTACTGGAGCGATTAAAACAGGATTGGCGATCGAGCCGGAAGTAATGGCAAATTACGCGCATACTTTGGCGGCGTTTACTGTTTTTAATACCAACGATGCTGGGGCTGGTTCGCTGCGAGATGCGATTACTCAAGCTAATGCCCTTGCTGGGGCGGATATTATTAACTTTGCCATTCCTGGTGCAGGCGTTCAGACGATCGCGCCATTGACTTCTTTGCCAATAATTACCCAGGCCGTAACCATCGATGGCACCACTCAGGCTGGATTTGCAGGCACCCCGCTGATCCAACTCGATGGAACCAATGCGGGGGCTACCACCAACGGCATACTCATTACCGGCAGTGGCAGCACCATTCGGGGACTGGCAATCAATCGCTTTCAGGGTTCTGGAATCTTCATTTTAGGTAATACCGCCACAGGCAACTCTGTACTCGGCAACTACATCGGCACCGATTCCAACGGTACCGCAGACTTGGGCAACGCTGCCAATGGCGTAGTAGTTGACAATGCACCGGGCAACACGATCGGCGGGACTAACCCGGGCGATCGGAATATCATTTCCGGCAACGATGCTTTCGGCGTGTTAATCAATGCCGCAGGTGCCACAGGCAACCGAGTGCTGGGCAACATCATCGGCACCAACGCTGCTGGTACTGCTGCGTTACCCAATACCTTGACAGGCGTGCAAATATCGGGCGGCTCTAACAATATCGTTGGCGGAACCACAGTAGCCGAGCGCAACTTGATTTCTGGCAATGGCAGTGCTGGCGTGTTTATCGATGGTGCCACAGCCACAGGTAACACTGTGCTGGGCAACTTCATCGGCACCGACATCAACGGTACCGCAGACTTGGGCAACGTCGGTTTTGGCGTGGCTATTCAGAATGCGCCCAACAACACGATCGGCGGAAATACTGCAGGTGCGCGCAACATCATTTCCGGCAATAATGCTTTCGGTGTAGTGATTCAAAACTCCCCTGCTACCAGCAACGCTGCCACAGGCAACAGAGTCGTGGGCAACTTCATCGGCACCGATGTCAACGGCACAGCAGACTTGGGCAACACCTTGACTGGCGTGCTGGTACAGGATGCTGCCAGCAACACGATCGGCGGGACTGCTGCGGGCGATCGCAACATCATTTCCGGCAATGACGGTTTCGGCGTGCAAATTCTCAACGCCAATGCCACTCTCAACTCTGTACTCGGCAACTACATCGGCACCAACGCCGCCGGCACTGCTGCCTTGCCAAATATTATTGGCGTCGTTGTAGACAATGCACCCAGCAACACGATCGGCGGTAGTGCCGCAGGCGCTGGCAATATCATTTCCGGCAACAGCAGTCCAAGCGCCGGTTTAGGCGTCCAGATTACAGGCGCCTCTGCAACAGGCAACACTTTGCGTGGCAATTTCATCGGCGTTGCAGCCAACGGTACTAGCCCGTTAGGCAATAGCTCGATCGGAGTACAGATTACCGCTGCTGCAACTAATAATGCGATCGGCGGTACAGCAGCAGGTGAAGGAAATATCATCGCCAACAACGGCAATATCGGCGTAGCTGTTGCCTCCGGCACCGGCAACAGCATCCAAAACAACTCGATCTTTGCTAACGGTGGCCTAGGCATCGACCTCGGCAACAACGGCATCACCGCCAACGATACGGGCGACGCCGACACCGGTGCAAACAACCTCCTAAACACTCCCGTACTCACTACCGCTACCGCCAGTGCTGGCAGCGTCACCGTCGCGGGAACTTACAACAGCACCTCCAATACCAACTTCACCCTGCAATTTTTTGCTAACACCCCCCCCGGCACCCAAGGTCAAACCTTCATCGCTTCTGTCCCGGTAACTACGGACGCCGCTGGCAACGCTGCTTTCAATCAAACTTTCCCAGCAGCCGTCACCGCAGGGCAATTAATCACCGCGACAGCAACAGACGCCGCCGGCAACACCTCGGAATTTTCCGCACAGCCTGTTCCCGTTGTCGTACCGCTGAGTACCATCACCGGGATTAAATTTAACGACATTGACGGCAACGGTACTCAAACTGCCGGAGAACTTGGCGTCCCGGGAGTTACAGTTTTCCTTGACACTGACGGTAACGGCATCCTCGGTGCCGGCGAAACTTCCGCAACTACCGCCGCCAACGGTGGCTTTACTTTCCCCAACTTGGCCGCAGGTACTTACAGCGTCCGGGAAGTTGTACCGGCCAACAGCCAGCTAACAACTCCCAACCCGGTTGCAGTAACGCTGGCAGGAGGTCAAACTACCCCTGCTACAGTTAATTTTGGCAACCAAGCAATACCCGCCGTACTCGGCAGCATCACCGGGATTAAATTTAACGACATTGACGGCAACGGTACTCAAACTGCCGGAGAACTTGGCGTCCCGGGAGTTACAGTTTTCCTTGACACTGACGGTAACGGCATCCTCGGTGCCGGCGAAACTTCCGCAACTACCGCCGCCAACGGCAGCTTTACTTTCCCCAACTTGCCCGCAGGTACTTACAGCGTCCGGGAGGTTGTACCGGCTGGAAGCCAAACAACTACGGTTAACCCGGTTGCAGTGACGCTGGCAGGAGGTCAAACTACTCCTGCTACAGTTAATTTCGGCAACCAAGCAATACCCGCCGTACTCGGCAGCATCACCGGGATTAAATTTAACGACATTGACGGCAACGGCACTCAAGCTGCCGGAGAATTTGGTGTCCCCGGAGTTACGATTTTCCTCGACGCCGACAGCAACGGCATTCTCGGTGCCGGAGAAACTTCGACAACCAGCGATGCTAACGGCAGCTTTACTTTCCCCAACTTGGCCTCGGGCGCTTACAGCGTCCGGGAAGTTTTGCCGGCAAACAGTCAGCCAACAACTCCCAACCCGGTTTCGGTGACTCTGGCAGCCGGTCAAACTACTCCTGCTACAGTTAATTTTGGCAACCAAGCAATACCCGTACCGCTGGGCAGCATCACCGGGATTAAATTTAACGACACCGACGGCAACGGCACTCAAGCTGCCGGAGAACTTGGCGTCTCCGGAGTTACGATTTTCCTCGACACCAATAACAACAGCACTCTAGATACAGGTGAAACTTCCGTTACCACGGGTACTAATCCTAGTGGCAGTTTCACTTTCCCCAACTTGGCCGCAGGCACTTACAACGTCCGGGAAGTTGTACCGGCTGGAAGCCAAACAACTACGGCTAACCCGGTTGCCGTCACACTGACAGCCGGTCAAACTACTCCTGCTACCGTTAATTTCGGCAACCAAGCAATACCTATTCCAACTCCGACTCCGACTCCGACTCCGACTCCCATAATCATTCCCACTCCCACTCCCACTCCCGTGCAACAAGGCAGCATCAGCGGTCTTAAATTCAACGACGGCAACGGCAACGGTACTCAGGATGCGGGGGAAACCGGTATTTCTGGATGGCAAATTTTCCTCGACGCTAACGGCAACAACTCTTTAGATTCCGGGGAAACTGCTGTTAACACTGACAATTCTGGCAATTACAGCTTCAACAACCTCAATCCTGGCACTTACAACGTGCGGGAAGTGCAGCAGAATGGTTGGACGCAAACGACTACTAATCCCGCGCCGATTAATCTCGGCAGTGGCGAAAGTCGTAGTGGAATTAATTTCGGCAATTTCCAAAATATTAGCATCTCTGGCAGCAAGTTTAATGACCTCAACAACAACGGGGTTTTGGACACTCAAGAACCGCTGTTGCCGAACTGGCAAATATTCCTAGATGCTAACAGTAACGGCAGTTTTGATACTGGAGAAGTTAATACTTCAACTGATAGTTTGGGCGGCTACAGTTTCGCTAATTTAGGGCCGGGAACTTATCAAGTTCGGGAAGTTAATCAACCGGGTTGGACGCAAACTACTGCCAATCCTGCTGATATTTTTGCTGTCAGCGGCACTAATGTTGACAATATTAACTTTGGCAATTCCTTCGCCCAAGTGCAACCGCCACCTCAAGAAGGACAAGATGCTGACTGCTTTTGTTCGCAAATTGTTTTGCCCAGCATTGCCAGTGTTCGCGGCCCGAGTTCTGTCACTAATACCCGCAACGGTACTAACGGCAGCGACACTATTCTCGGCAGCAATAACGATGACGAAATCAACGGCTTAGACGGCGACGATTTGTTGGCCGGGTTGCGGGGCAATGACAATATTTACGGGGGACTTAACAGTGCTTTCCCGGTTGGCCCAGATATAGACAGTGACTTGCTGTTTGGCAATGAGGATAATGATTACCTCAATGGGGGTGCTGGAGATGATTTAATCTTTGCGGGCAAGAACGACGATGTTGTTTACGGCGGTAAAGATGACGACATTATTTTTGGCGACCAAGAGAGCGATACTTTAATTGGCGACCAGGGTAACGATATTATCTACGGGGGAACTATTAACCCCTTCGACCCGGATTTGACTGGCAATGATTTGGTCTTCGGTTTGGCGGGCGATGACTTCCTCAGCGGGGAGAAAAATCAAGATACGATCGCAGGCGGTGACGGTAATGATACAGTGCGTGCCGGCAAGGGCGATGACTTAGTTTTCGGCGAATTGGGCAGCAACCTGCTGTTTGGCGATGAAGGCAGCGATACTATCTGCGGCGGCGAGGGGGAAGATACAGTGTACGGGGATATTGGCAGCCCTCTCCCCGTCGGTTCTGCGGGCGGAAAAGACGAAATCTGCGGCGGTTCGGGCAACGATTTGCTGTTTGGTAATGAAGGTCAGGATACCGTTAACGGCGATGTTGGGAACGATAGTCTTTACGGCGGCAAGGATGAGGATAGTTTGCTCGGCAGTGCTGGGGATGATTGGCTGTTTGGAGATGGGGGGAACGATACTCTGATTGGAGGCACTGGAAACGATCGATTTATGTTGGGTATTGACCTCGGCAGCGAGACTGTTTTAGACTTTCAATACGGCCTCGATTCGATCGGCTTAATTGGCGGTCTGAATTTCTCGCAACTGAGCATTGTTGCGGAAAATAGTTCTACTCTGATCCGAGTTACCGATTCCGGTCAACTTTTGGCAACTCTCAACAATGTGCCTGCAAGCGTGATTACTGCCACAGATTTTGCTCTCTTGTAGTGCGATGCGAACCGATTAATTAGCATCACATATTGTAGGGGCAATCGATGAATTGTCCCTACAATATGTGATGATTCGATTAACAAATAACCAACAGCCAACAGCCAACAGCCAACAGTCAACAGTCAACAGTCAACAGTCAACAGCCATGTATTAGTGCAACCGGAATTTATATTACTTCCCTATATTTCGCTTCATTCGATCGAGTTCTTCGTCTGCTTCCCAGCGTTGAAACTTTTCTTCTAAAGGATCTGCGGCATTAAAACTGTTATAATTTGAACTCTGATTCCAACCCTTTGTATCCCAATTTGGCTCTGTTTTAGCGGTAGTGCGAGTTGCAGCTTCGGCTGCTTTTGCTCGGACTTCTTTTCTCCTCACTTGAATTTGGCGGTACAGTTCTTTTGCTTTTTCAATCCGTTCTTTGCAGCCTTGCATTTGCCCCCAGCGCTGATTTCCCTGACGCAGCAAAGCTGCTTGCCGCTCTTGGGCGGCTTGAGCTAAATCGAGCCTTTGAGCGGCTTTAGCTTTGTTGGCTCGATCGTTCCAGCGCTGAATTTCTTGGGCTGCGGAGAGAATTTCTGCTTGGAGTTTTTTCTCTTGTTTTTGGATATCGAGAATCAGCCGCAGAGTGTCTTCTTCTTGTTCCTTCAGTTGTTCTTCTATTGCCTGCAATTCCAGATGGGGATTGCTGCGTAAAAATTCTTCTAATCTGGTTTCTAGAAAGCGGCTGAAATCGTCAAATAAGCCCATTTGTTATTAGTCCTATGTTATTGGTTATTGGTTATTTGTTATTGGTTATTTGTTATTTGTTGTTAGTTGTTAGTTTTTCGCAGTTGAGATTCCCCAGTGATTAATTTATTAGCTACTAACAACTGACAACTGACAACTGACAACTAACAACTAACAACTGACTAATTAAAATTTCTGCCCGACAAAAACCGATCGCACATCTCCTCCCTTGCGGATAACTGCTTCTTGATTTTTGATTTCTGCCAGCGTCCAACCGCTGGCGCCGATGCTTTCGCCCACATAAATTCTGCGGGCTACGCCGTCTACTTCAAACAAAGCGGCCGATCGATCGCCCAACTCCAAAATCCCCACCAGCGTGTGCGCGGAAGTCGGGGCGCTGCTGAGGGCCGGTGCTGGTTGCTGGGCCGCTGGTGCTGCTTCCTGGGCCGCGGGCGCTGGTACCGATTCGGTTTCGCGAGCCAAAATCTTCGGCTGGGGAGAATCCGAGGGGGAAGGGGAAGCGGCGAGGGGACTTCGAGTGCCGGCGGCTGCGATCGCGCGACCGGATGCTGGAGCCGCCTGCGAGGGGGAAGCTGCGGCGGTTTGAGGAGCAGCCGGAGCCGCAGCTACCGGAGCAGCCGGAGCCACAGTCACCTGAGCGGGGGGAGGGATGACTACGACTTGGGGTGCAGGTGCTCCCGGCTGCGCGCCGGCTTGTTCTAGGGCATCAGCGATGCGGTTGACTGCTGTCGAAAGACCTGCGGTTGCGGGCGGCGCGCCGGAAATTGAAATGCTCGGCAGCGTCCCAGGGGTGGCGACTCCCGGAACTCCTGCAAGTTGCGGGTTGGGCTGGGGTGCTTTTTTTTGTTCGATCGCTTCTAGCGAGCGCTGCACGTATTCGACAAACGGGGTGTCTGGTGCTGTTTTGCCGCTTGCTACGGGCGTCTCTGGTGCCGGGGCGGCGGGCAAGCGCACCAGTCCCGACCTGCTTGCGAGCCACAACCCCATGACTAGCAGCAGCGACCCAAATGCTGCTCCGAGCAGGATTCTGTCGAATGATTGTTTGGACTGCTGTTTTTTGGCTGTTTCTAGGGCGACTTGGCGGGCGATCGCTTCTACATCTTTTTCGGCTGGCTGCGGCTGGGGCGCCAACTGCGACAAAACTATTTGAGGTACCGAGATCGACTTGAGCGCCACGAATTCTGGCTGCACGGGCTCGGATGGCAGTCCGCTGCTACCGTCGAATGCTCGATCGACTCCTTCAAACAGTTCGTCCATCAACCTATCGGCGTAGGACTCTACGGCCACTGCTTCGGCTGGCACTGTTTCGACTGTCGCAACCACGGCGATCGGATCTGACGCTGATTCCAAAGACATCTGTTCGGCGATTACTTTTTGAGGCATAGTTTTCTGTTTGCTCCCGCTCCTCGACAACCCTGAGATTCTCAACTTCAGACTTCTACAGGATACTTGTGATGTTGACCAATTCTTGGCTCAGAACAGGTCAATTGTATCTCACCCATCACCATATTTTTAGTCCTCGGCCAACTTATCTTTGCCCGATCGACTTTTGTTTTACCTGTTTTCCGCTTTTTCGGCTGCCAGTCTTACTTGCTTACCCTGACTTTTACTGCACATTCTACTGCTTTTGTCAACCCCACCCTCCGGGGGCTTCGCAGTTTTTGACACACAACTTTATACTAATTCTCAAAACTCATGCAACAGTATCGCTCCGGGTGCGTCGCCACCCTTAAATCTTAAAAATATCCACAATCTTTGAGCGACGCACCTTACACAATATTTCAGCAAACAAACCCACACTCATCATTGTTGCTTTCTGGAGGCGAGAATTGGTATTACTTGAGGCTCTCGCAAAAAAGCGGGTTTTTTGCCGCTGTTTCCGCTTGTATTGCAGGCTTGAAAAGGATTTCAGACTTTTAACCGTCTTAAGTTTCTTGGTCAGTTTGCTTGAGAGTAATCACAAGCTCCAGATTTTCTCATAACTCATGGCTGCAACAGTGGTAACAACCGCTGTAATTCCTCACAAGCTGCCTGAAGCGATCGCGGCGCATCTTCTGGTAAGCTCTGAGAATAACATCGATCGGCTAAATCCTCAACAGCGGTTTTGCAAACAGCCTCATTTTTCTCAAATTTTGCATAAACAGCCTCCTCATTCACAGTTTCTCCCTGCAAATAGTGTATCCAAGTCTCAATATTGCGCTTGGGAACAAAAATCGCGATCGCCTCATTCGGTTCCCTATTTTCCTGCTCATGTTCATCAAGCACACTAGCTAACCAATTAAGTCTTGCTGCCAGCGTACCCGTATCTGCATCAATTAACACAACTAATCCAATCGCCACCCGGTTTTTATTCTGGCGATAAGCTTTCACTTCCACCGGATACTGCTTGCGTACATAGTCTGATCCACATTCGCTACCTTCCGGACAAATATTAGCTCTAAATAGACCTGTAAAACCTCGCTTTTTTAGGAAATAACGCGCAAAAACCTCCTGCTGTCTGTCCTCGCAGAGAATGACAATCTGAACTCTACGCTGGCTCATGCAACCACCCCCGTGCAATTAGTTCAGAAACTGTCAAGCCAGAATTGTCAGCTACTTCATTGCTAATTCGTTTGACTCGAACAGCAGCATTGCTTTGACGCTCAAACCAATAGCCAATCGGTGAAGCTAAAAGATAGTTAATTAACTCAGGATGGTGAGAAATTAGTAATGCTTGAACTTTTCCCTCGCTACAAAGGTCATAAAGCTCGATTAGCCAGGGTTGAATTTCTGGCAATGCTAAAAAGTTTTCCGGTTCATCAATCCACAAGGTATAGTCTTCAGATATTGTACCGTAAATCAGCGCGTATAAAGCAACTAATGTTTTTTGTCCGTCCGACAATTCTCCTAGACGATATTCAATTGGCTTGCTGTTATCTGTTTCTCCTGAAAACCGCAGTTTTAATACCAAATTATCTTCGCTTACTCGCTCAAACTTAAAATTTGTGAATCCATCCAAAACATCTCTTAAAATATTTCCAATTTCAGCAATTTTACCTTGGTCTTCAGATAAGTAGCGATACCAAGAAACAAAATTTTCCATATTAGGAGTCAAACGCATTTGTTCTTGGCTACTTTCATCAACCATCAAGCTAGGAACAACTTGCACGATGATAAATCGCGCCATCCGTTCTCTAAACCAAGTTAACTTCGTGTTGTCGTTTCTTGGCATTAATGAAGGTAGCATAGATTGCGACCAGTCAAACTGGTATTGCGGCCCTTCTGAATGATTGTCTCGATAGAGTTGAACTTCGCCTAAGTCAAATTTTAGTAAAGGCTTGTTATCAAAAAACAGACGCTCGTACCCAACACGACATTTATCTCGATTGTACTCAATTCCTAATTGATATGTGTAGGAGCCGCCATTACCGAGAATTTCTAGCTCGAAACGCTGAATTTGTAAAGTTTGCCAGCGGGTGAAGTCCGCAGGTTTGAAAATTCCTTCTACCTTACTTTCGCCGCTGACCAATGCTTGGATTTTCTGCAACACCTCAAAAACTGTTGATTTACCCGAGCCGTTAGAACCCAGAAATAGATTAATTGCATCAAAGTCAAGTTCAAAGTTTACCAGACAGCGAAAATTGTCAATATATATTCGTTTCAGCATGGTATTTTTTCAGCCATAATTCCTCTAGCTCCTGTCATTACTAACAGGAGCTAAACACAACACTCGGACAACCCAAATTAACCCACCCGTTCCGCCAATTCCAACCAGCGCTCAGTCGCCCGATCGATCTGCTGCGTCAACTGAGCCAAACGATCCGATAACTTCTTCACCTCCGCAAACCCGCTCGGAGCATTGTGAGACAAAATCTTCTCAATGTCTTCTTTTTCAGCTTCCATTTTCGGAATTTGACTTTCTAATTGTTCGTATTCCCGCTTCTCATTGAAGGAAACTTTGGTAGGCTTTGAATTGGCAGATTTGGGTTTTGAATTGTTAGATTCAACGGTGCGTGTAAGTTTTTCTTTTTCTTTTTGCCCTTTGATTTCCTTGGCTTCTTCCGCTTTCTTGTAGTCTAAATACACCGAATAATTGCCGGGATACAAGCGCAAATTGCCGCCCGGTTCCAAGGCGAAAACCATGTCAATTGTGCGATCGAGAAAATAGCGATCGTGGGACACCACAATCACGCAGCCGTTAAAATCTTCGAGATAATCCTCCAAAACCGCCAAAGTCTGCACGTCCAAGTCGTTTGTCGGTTCGTCCAAAATCAGCACGTTTGGCGCACTCATCAGCACTTTCAACAGAAATAACCGGCGCTTTTCCCCGCCAGAAAGTTTGTTAATCGGTGCATACTGTTGGTTCGGTGGAAACAGAAACTTTTCCAACATTTGAGAAGCGGTAATGATTTCCCCATCCGCCGTTTGCACCAATTCCGCGACACTTTTCAAGTATTCAATAACTCGCTGGTCTTCGTTCGGCGTCAAATCCTCTGAATGCTGGTCAAAATAACCGATATGAATGGTTGTCCCAATTTCAACAGTACCCGAATCCGGTTGAATTCGTCCGGTGATGATATCCATCAGCGTCGATTTTCCGGCACCGTTGCTACCAATAATTCCAATCCGGTCTTCGGGAGTGAAATTGTAGGTAAAATCTTTAATTAAAGTGCGATCGCCGTAAGCTTTATTAATATGCAGTAACTCAATTACCTTCTTACCAATCCGGCGGCCCGCTGTGGCAATTTCGACTTTGCCGTTGGCTGTTTTGAATTCCTCTGCTCGCATATCTTTAATGCGATCGATCCGGGCTTTTTGCTTCGTACTGCGCGCCTTCGGCCCCTTCTTCAGCCATTCCAACTCGCGCCGCAATACTCCCGAGAATTTGCGCTGAGTGCTGGCGGCGGATTCTTCAGCTAGGGCTTTTTTCTCCAAGTAATAAGCGTAATTGCCAGCATAATTGTAAAGGTCGCCGCGATCGATTTCCAGGATGCGATTGGTAACGCGATCGAGAAAATAGCGATCGTGCGTAATCAGCAGCAAAGCACCGCGATAGCCGTTCAAATAGTTCTGCAACCACTCCACAGACAGCGCATCCAAATGGTTTGTCGGTTCATCCATCAACAACACGTCAGGTTCCGATAAAAGCGCCGTTGCTAACGCAATTCGCTTGCGGTAGCCGCCGGACAAATCGGCAATTTTCGCATCAAAATCCTCAATCCCCAACTTGGTCAAAATCAATTTCGCCTTGGTTTCCAAATCCCACGCATCCACCTCATCAATGCGTTCAGACACCGCAGATAGCCGCGCCATCAACTTGTCTGTATCGCCTTTGCCGTGGGACAATTGATCGGAAATTTCCTCGTATTCGCGCACCAAAGCCATTTGTTCGCCGCTGTCAGCAAATACTTGCTCTAAGACAGTGTGATTTTCGTCTAAATCCGGCTGTTGGGGCAGATAAACAATTGTAGCGCCTGGATTGACCCAGCGATCGCCAGAGTCGATCGACTCCATACCGGCAATCATTTTCAGCAGGGTGGATTTCCCGGAACCGTTGGTGCCGATGAGTCCGACTTTATCGCCTTCATCGAGGCTGAAACTGGCATCTGTCAAGAGTTCCTTGATGCCGAAGTCTTTTTTGATCGATCGCAGAGTAAAAATAGTCATGAGTATAGAAAGTCATTTACCTAACTTAGTTTAGCGCTGACCTTCCCACTCCGGCACAAACCCGATTATTTAGATCCGGCACAAACCTGATTATTTAGAAAATCTCTAAACAAACTTTATTCTGTTACAGCATAGCAATTGCCGATCAATTTGTGTAGATCGCGATCGGCATGAGGATACTTGTCATCCAGCGTCAAGGGCAGATACACCACACGCAATTTCAATTGTTGGGTCGTATTTAAGAAGTTATGGTGGATCTTCAGTCTCTGTAAGTTTTTGATTATCTGCTTCTTTTTTTATGATATCGTTGAACTTACTCAGAAGCTTCTGATACAGGTTGTCATCTCTGCCTCTAACACTACCTACAAACTCTATTTTCCCACGTACAGAGTCTAAGAAACGCGCTAGCTCCTTTTCGGGCAAAGTCACTTTCTTGGCATATTTTGATTCATATGTTTCTGTAGCTGCCTGTAGTCCATACTTTTCCCAGGCATGAAGAGCACCGTCAATATTACGGACGTATTTACGACTTACATTAACATTTTGATTGACAATTAGACCTGTAACTTCCTGCCTTTGTGTTTTGTTGTAAGATAGCCTCACTTTTGCCTCGTTAATTCTAAACCCATTTCTCTCTATTATCGATCGCAATTCATCTCCTAAAACAACCTTAGAATAACCTTTTTCATAAGAGGAAACTAATGAAACTGGTAGTTCCTTCCTATTGCTAGATAAAGTAATGTCATCTGCATATCGTGTATGAAATAACCCATGCTCTCTGGAAAATCTTTGTAATTCGCTATCCATTTTTGCACAAATAAGATTTGAGACTATTGGTGAAGTTGGTGCTCCTTGTGGTAGTCGATCCTCGAAACAGCATATCTGAGCTAATATAGTCGCGACTTTCTCGTCTAGTTCATAGGGTTTTCCCATGAACAATCCCCTAACTCGACCAAAGTTAATAGATCCAAAGAAATCCTTAATATCCAGGTTGAGAATGAACTTTTTTCCGACGTGAGCTTTAGCGTTAGTAATAATGCTACGCGAAGTCGCAAATCCGTGAACAGAAGGTCTTGGTCGATAGACAGCATATAAAACTTGGCTCAGCTTTCTTTGAACTATTCCTAACGAACCATTAGGGGAATGAATAGTTCTATAACCTCTAGATTTCTTGGGAACCTGAAATTTTGTGTACCGAGAATCGTGAGGAGTTCGGTAAATATAGTATATAAGATATTCATAGGGAACTCTCAATAGTTGAGCAACATCATAAGGTGATTTAAGCTCTTTGAACTTTTGGGAAAGTTCTTCGCAACTCTCGTATAAAAATGGAGGAACATAAGTCTTATTTTTCATAACTATCTGCTCAGACTCTTAAAATGAAGTACCTACTCTCTGAGCATTCACGCTTTTTGCATACGCAGCGCACACTGACACTGTTCAGTACCAGGAGCGTAAAGCTAAGTTGAGAGTCCTCCGTCGCAGTATCGCTCACGGAAATAAATACCCATTAAGTAGGTACTAAAGTAATTATACCACGATTTTATAAATTTCTCAATCTTATTAAAAGTCTTATGGTACTTTATAGATATTATTAATTCGTATTACCTCTTTTAAAAGCCTGATATGTTTTTTTCTTTTCATATTTTGCCAGTCTATAATTTGGGTTTTTTGAGAGTGCATAATTAAGAAATTTAATAGATTCACTATATTGGCATTTATGCCTTAAGATAACGCCAATTTGAGTAATTATAGTATAATCATCCGGCTTCATTTTAAGCAAATTTTGATAAAATAAAAGAGCTTCATCCCATCTGTCTAGCTCCTGAAGCATCAATCCTTTGTTGTTTAAAATAGAAAAGTCGTTGATATTGGATTTAAGTGCCTCATTGAGGATAGATAACGCGCCTTCTAGATCACCTATACTCTGATAAGCCGTGGCACATTCTATCCTTCTTTTTGGGCTTTTAGGATCTAGTTCAAGCAATTTCCGGAAAAATCGAGCCATATTATCAACATCACCCATATCTGTTGCAACTTCAGCTCTCTTGCTTAAAAGGTCACGATTATTAGGTTCTTTTTCTAGTCTTCTATCAAGTGCGTCAGCTTTTTTCCGCAAATTTATCTGTATGCGTCTCTCCATTTCTTTGGCAATTTCTTGGCTGTTCAGTTTCATACAGGTCGATCCTTTCTTCAGGTACACACTTCCCCCTGAAGTTCTATAGAGACCGAGAGCTTTTTTATCTTCCGTCTTGACAACGTGTATTTGCACAATACACAAGTCTTCTATACGCTTCCGCTCCGAATTGAAAACATCATGAACATTCACATCATAATAGTGATGAGGAATAGCCGGATCAGTCCTTCTTAACTTATCAGGAATACTTCTACTAATCTCGTCTCTCTCATTTCGATTAAGAGTGACCCCCTGAATGATCCCGGAGTCATCTATGCCCAAATAGAGATATCCCTCTATTTGGGCATTCAGGAATCCAAGCACATACTCTTCAGCATGGTTGAGAATCGTATTGACTGGTCGCTTTGAAGTTATCTCCTTAAACTCAAAAGAATCTCCTTCTTCTTGATGAAAAGTTTCTCCTTGCACAAAGTTAATCGGCTGTGTCATATGTATTGGCATAAACTCTAGTTTCAATATTACAGCAATTTGCAATTTTGTTCGCAATCTACTATAATTCAAATACCAACCTTTGTTGGAGTATTTTTTTATGTCCTTGCAAGAGCTTAAAGAAAAAGCCAGCCAACTATCAGTCAGCGATCGCCTTGCCCTGCTAAGTGCGATCGTTCAATCCCTGCAAAGTACACCACAAATCGAGAATTGGCAATATTTAATTGCACGTCCTCATCCTTGGCGCAAACAACTTTACATTAAGGGACGTAAATTACTGGCATCGACTATTTGGCGAGACATGACTGCTAATGAGATGTCACCCGAACAAGCTGCCGAAAATTGGGATTTACCCCTGTCTGCTATCTATGAGGCGATTCATTACTGTCAGAAACATCAAGAAATTTTAAAATTAGAAGCAGACGAGGAACGCTATCGATTGGAAGTAAAAGGAGTCCAAGTTGAGCCTGCGAATGCTGCTTGACGAAGATTCTCAAGCAAAGTATTTAGTCAATCTTCTTCAGGCAGCCGGTCACGATGTAGCCACAGTCAATACATTGGATTTAATGAATCATCCAGATTCAGTCGTGCTAGACGCTGCCAGAGAAAATGAGAGAGTGCTGCTTACACGCAATTGTGATGACTTTCAGCAATTGCATCAAGCGAACCCAGAACATTCAGGAATTTTGGCAGTTTATCAAGATTCTGAGGCTTCTAAAAATATGAGTTATCAGGCGATTGTGAAGGCAATTGATAATTTAGAGGCGGCAGAATATGACCTCAATAATCAGTTTTTGGTTCTCAATCAATGGAATTATTAACGAGAAATTTATGTAAAGATGCAAAATATAAGTCTCATTGTTAGCTGCTATTATACACTTTTGTCGAAATCTAGTTTCTGCTAGACAAAGGAGGCTGAATAAAAACCGCGATCGCCCTGCCAATTGAACAAATCACCAAATTCTGCCAACAGTGGCAAATAATCGAACTCTCCCTCTTTGGTTCTGTCCTTCACGACAACTTTCATGCAGACAGCGACATCGATATCCTAGTTGCTTTTGCCCCCACGGCCGACTGGAGTTTACTCGATCGCGCCTAAATGCAGGAAGAACTCGAAGCACTGCTAAGTAGACGAGTCGATCTAATCAGTAAACGGGCGATCGATCGCAGTTCCAACTGGATTCGCCGTCAAGAAATTGTCTCTACGGCTCAAACTATTTATCTCAAATAACCGCGATCGCGCTTCCTTAATCGATCGCTCTTTTTATTTCAACAACTGCTTCTCCCGTTTTACCCGTTGCGCGATCGGGTATTGATAAGAAGTCGTGCCGATCGACTGCTTAAACAGATCGGCGAAAAGTCCGTTAAGGTTATCTGTTTTCAGCCGAGATTAAGCAAGCAAAATGGTTGGCTTTGTGGCTAAGTGCAAGCGATCGCCGATCGGCGGATCGCACATCACTGCAACCGACCTTATGCTAAATTATTGTTGGAATTACAAGCGATCGCCAGCGCAAGCAGAAAAGGAGGATATACAAAAATGGGTAAAGGCAGGTTAGAAGCGTTCAGCGACGGTGTAATCGCCATCCTCATCACCATTATGGTGCTGGAATTGAAAGTGCCCCATGAAGCTGATTTAGCTGCGCTGCGTCCGCTAGTTCCAGTATTTCTGAGCTATGTACTCAGTTTTATTTATCTTGGTATCTACTGGAACAACCACCATCACTTGTTACAAGCGGCTCGGCACGTCAATGGTAATGTTTTGTGGGCTAATCTGCATCTGCTGTTCTGGTTGTCACTGATTCCCTTTGTCACTGCCTGGACAGGCGAGAACCACTTCGCCGCGTGGCCAGTTGCGCTTTATGGCACTGTGCTGTTGTTGGCTGCGATCGCTTACTTCATTCTTACTCGTGTCCTTATTTCTCACCACGGTAAAGATTCCACTCTGGCAATCGCACTTGGGCGAGACTTTAAGGGTAAAGTATCAGTAGTGATTTATGCCGCAGCAATCCTGCTTTCCTTTGTGAACTCGTGGTTTGCCTTCATGCTATATGTTTTAGTTGCAATAATGTGGCTTATCCCCGATCGGCGTATTGAGAAGATACTGACTTCGTGAAGAATGTTCCAGGAAAAGCCATCGCCAGCCAGCTAACACTTTGCTTTACCAATTACCAATTAACAATTAACAAATGACTATTCATCAAAACGGACTTTTTGTTGAACCCGGTCAAGGTCGTTCTTACTACCTTGGTCAAGACCTCTATACCTTCAAAGCAATTGGTGAAGAGACAGGTCAAGCCTATGCGCTTTGTGAAGTAATTGTTGCACCTCAAGGCGGTTCCCCGACCCATCGGCACCACCTAGAAGATGAATCATTTTATGTTCAAGACGGAGAGATTGAATTTCAGCTTGACGATCGTACTTTCGTGGCGACGGCTGGAACATTCCTTCATTCACCGAAAGGGCAGCTTCACCGATTTACAAATACTACCGCTACACCGGCTAAGATGATGGTTTGGGTCACTCCTGCTGGCTTTGAGAAATTTATTGCGGAAGTTGGAAAGGCAGTAAATGGTCAGATTACCCTTGGAGCATCCTTGACTCCTGAAGACCTGAACAAAATTCTTACCGCTGCTCCCAAGTACGGTATCGAGATCGTACCTCCACCATCCGAGTAACGATCGTCCGATCTCTTACCGTAAAAAAAACCACAGAAGTAAATAGATAGCTCATAAGAAGTCATTTGAGCTAACTGTTTTGGCAGCTTACGGGCATGACCCGGAGAGCCGGATCGAGCGAATTGAGCGAGTTTGGCTTTACAAGTTTAAAGCTTTACATGGATTTCTGGTAAATTAATAACTCCATTGATTGAGAACAACAAACTGATTCTTGAGGTCATATTCTGTTGTCTGTGGCTGCTGCACCCACTTTAATACGGCAATATGCATAATCGATCAACCTTTAGTAAAAGATCGATCGACTTTCCACAAAAACAAAAGTCTATAATAAAATATGTTAAATTTCGGACTTCTGTCCTTCCGCCTCCTGCGTTACAGGTTCTGAATCTGGCTGCTTGAGAGCAACTTCCGAAGATTGTGGATCGTCGGGCAATTCAGGATTGCGTTGAGAAAATCCCCAGACAAATATCACGGCGATACTCGCAACCACCAGCCATTGCGGCGGAACCAAACTGTCATTAATTACTTTCACCAGCAGTCGCAAGCCCACCAAGCCCACTGTGACATAGCCAGCATCTTCAAGGTGTACGAACTCGTCGAGCCAGCGGATGAACAATCCCGCCATAAATCGCAGGGTAATAATCCCAATTGTCGCGCCGGTCAGTACCAGCCAAGTTTCGTCAGAAATCGCGATCGCCGTAGTAACGCTATCCAAAGAAAACGCTAAATCCGTCAGAGCAATCACCGGAATGGCTTGCCACAGAGACACAAATCTGGGCCCGTGATGTTCTCCTTCCGAGTCAGCATCTGAGGAAAAATGCTGGAAAACTAGCCACAGCAGGTAGAGAGCACCTAGCAGTTCAAACTGCCAGTATTGGATCACCCAAGTAGCCGTTAAAATTAGTGAAATTCGCAGTACAAAAGCAATTATCAAACCGAAGTTGAGAGCCTGTCGCTGTAGCTTGGAATCTTCCAAACCTTTAGAAATAGACGCTAGGGCGATCGCGTTGTCAGCCGAAAGTACAGCCTCCAAAGCCACCAAAACCAACAATAAGAAAAAGGCGTCTACTCCAAAACTGGGCGAAGCATCGAGAAATTGATCTAGCATTAACTATTTTGTGCACCTAAGATTTATAAATGAAGAACGCAGCGCAAATCGCTGGCTCTGTCGAACATTAGTGTCACCTTCACTTATCTTAACCTAACCTGGTCATTCTGTCATAAGGAATAGGCAAGGAGTCAGCATTTAGTCACGAGTCAGCATTTAGTCACGAGTCAGCAGTCAGCAGTTAGTCAGGAGTCAGAAGGAAGATTCTTCCCCTCTCCATCTCTCTTCCTCTCTCTTCCTCTCTCCCACTCCCGCGCCCCGAAGTGTTGCAAGTTGTAACAAATGATTCCCAAAAGCGCCAATTTGTCTCAAATTGGTGAAAGCTCGTGCCCGCGAAAAGGAGTTTTCCCAATATGTCTTTAACAGATACCCAAGTCTACGTAGCGCTCGTAATTGCTTTGATTCCCGGAATCTTGGCTTTCCGGCTGTCCACTGAACTGTACAAGTAGTTTCCAGACACCTGTCGCGAACCGCAAAAAGCCTGCCTGAGCATTTAAATCTCTCGCATTACAGACAATTGCTGCCGCAGTGGAGTAGATTGTTTGTGGTCAGCAAGACGAGACTGCAAGGGCAGGCTTTTTTATTGGGAAATTCCGTCTTCAGGCGTCACCTTGGTCTCCACAATTTTGGCTGTCAGCACCCTGACAAACCGGGGCGGGTGTGCGTTAAGCTCAGAATTTGCTCTTTTGAGCTCTAAAACGTTAGTCTCAGGTATTTGAAAAAAAATTATGCAAGCGATTCAACCCACCGTTACCCCCCTGCGTCCTGTAAAAAACTCCCCTCGGGTTACTCCTCGCAGCAGCCGCCGCCAGCGTTCCTACCCTCACCAAACGCTCGCCGCCGAAACAGGAGTTAAGTTAGCAGTCAACATGGTACTTTCAGTCTGTGCGACTTCTGCTTTGATTCAGCTTTGGCCTCACTACCGGGCCGTGCAAGAAAAATTGCACGAAATCCAAGCTGAAGTCAATCTTACGCAAGGGCGAGTAAATCAGTCGCGATCGGACTTTAACCGCTACTTTGACCCCAGTCTTGCTAAAACTGTGATGCAAGAGCAAAGCAATCGAGTTGACCCCCAACAGCGTCAGATAATTTTGCAGGAACCCGAAGCACCCGATGCCGAGGAATTAACCCCGCAACCTTAAAGTAGGGGAGTTGACTGTTGACTGTTGACTGTTGACTGCGCGAAGCTGAGCGGGCAATGCTGTTGACTACTGACTGCTGACTACTGACTTTGCCATCACAGTTTTTTCTTTCAGCAGTTGCAGTGCAGCTTGATATTGCAAGTCTGCTTCGGTGCCGATTCGATCGCGCGCAATGGGTTCCAAAGGCACTACGCGATCGGGCGAAATCCCCAGTTTGTTAATATCTGTGTGGTTCGGCGTCTCGTACTTAGCAACTGTCACCGCTAACCCGGAACCGTCAGATAAATCAAACAGCGACTGAATCAGCCCTTTGCCAAAAGTCTTTTCTCCCACCAGTTGAGCTCTGCCGTTATCTTGCAGCGCACCAGCCAAAATTTCGCTAGCACTGGCAGTTCCCTTGTTCACCAAAACAATCAGCGGATCGTCAGTTAGCGCTTGTCCAGAGGCTTCAAAACTGCCGAGAATGCCTTGTCGGTTCACAGTGTAGACGATCGTCCCGGAATCGAGCCACAGGCGGGCAATTTCAATCCCGGCTTGCAACAGTCCGCCCGGGTTGTTCCGCAGGTCGAGAATGTAGGCGGCGGCTCCTTGTTTTTCCAAGCGGTCGATCGCGCGAGCGACTTCCTCAGTGGCGTTAGCGCTGAATTGACTCAGGCGAATGTAGCCCAGCGGTAAATTCTCGGCCCCCGACTGCAATTCGGCGTAAACCGGATTCAGAGCAATGCGATCGCGCACGAGCTCAATTTCCTCAGCAGCGTCCCTTCCCTCGCGCCCCAAGGTCAAAGTAACAGGAGTGCCGATGCGGCCGCGCATTCGAGTTGCCGCTTCGTCTAGGCTCAATTCTGAGGTGAGAGTGCCGTCAATTTTCAGAATGCGATCGAGGGGTTGGATGCCAGCTTTATCCGCCGGTGAGCCGACCAAAGGAGCCACCACTGTCAGGGTATTTGTCTGGGGGTCGATCGCAATTTGCAGCCCCACACCCGTCAATTCTCCCGAAGTGTTGACCTGCAAACTGCGGTACTGTTCGGGTTTCAGCAGTCGAGTAAAGGGGTCGTCCAGATTCGCCAGCATCCCCTGAATCGCCGTGTAAGTCTGCTGTCTGTCGTTGAGCGGTTCCTTGACAGCTTTTTGGCGAATCGACCACCAGTTTTTAGAGTTGAATTTGTCGTCCACATAAGAGCGGTTGACAATTCGCCAAGCTTCGCTCAAAAGCTGCTGTTCTGGAGTTAGGGCCGCCGCAGGCTGCGCCCACCCACCTAGAACCAGGGCGAATTGAAGGAAAAGTACAATAGCAATCTGGAAAACTCGTCTGTGCATGATTTTTCTGTAAAAGATAGGCAAGTATTGCATCTCGTGTATTTTAAGTTTGTAGGCTTTTAAGCTTTTGCGGATTTAACTCTCCCCAAGGCATTCGGCATTAGTCAAACATCCGCCGCCAACAAAAAATTAGTTAAATGTAACATTTAATCGCAAAATGAGTGAAGTTTTATCATTAATATTAAAATTTATGCCTTAGCGACCCGCGGGCCGGCTCGGACTTTGGTCTGTAGCTCTGCTCTTGGCTGTATGCCAGCTTGGGGCGGATGTTTAGCTTGCAGAAAATGGTATTTGAGACTCGGCGAAAGCATCGCTAGCGTGAAATTTGCACACCAATTATGTTACATTTTTTATCACAGTCTGGAATTCGATCGGGCAACGCCAGCGAGTAGGGACAAGCCACCGCTTAGTTTCCCAGGGCTTGCAGGCGATCGCACAATAGAGTTCCTTTCGTCAGCTCCAAATTTAAAAAATAGCCTCAGGCATTTGCTAGTAAAAGCAAGCTGCTCGGCGCGGGGCGACAAAAAACCTTGTGGCTGCTGCCCTGAACCTCAACCACAGCAATATTCTTTTAGGAATTCTGGCTCCATGTTTTCTAAACAAATCACCGACTCAAAAACCTACCAGTGGTTTGAGGAACGCCTGGAAATTCAGGCGCTCGCCGATGACATCACTACGAAGTACGTACCCCCCCACGTCAATATTTTCTACTGCTTGGGCGGAATTACTTTAGTTTGCTTTCTCATCCAGTTTGCCACCGGATTCGCCATGACCTTCTATTACCGTCCCACGGTAGCAGAAGCTTTTTCTTCAGTGCAATACCTGATGACTGAAGTCAACTTCGGCTGGCTGATCCGCTCCATCCACCGCTGGTCTGCCAGCATGATGGTGCTGATGATGATTTTGCACATCTTCCGGGTTTATCTGACCGGCGGCTTCAAAAAGCCCCGCGAGTTAACCTGGGTGACAGGAGTAATCTTGGCAGTCATCACTGTTTCTTTCGGCGTGACCGGCTATTCGCTGCCTTGGGATCAAATCGGTTACTGGGCGGTTAAAATCGTTTCCGGCGTCCCCGAAGCTATCCCGTTTGTCGGTTCTTTAATGGTTGAACTGCTGCGCGGCGGTGTCAGCGTCGGTCAAGGCACTTTGACTCGCTACTACAGCTTGCACACTTTTGTGTTGCCTTGGCTGATTGTAGTCTTCATGCTGGCTCACTTCTTGATGATTCGCAAGCAAGGTATCTCTGGCCCGTTGTAAATTTTGAGTTGTGGGGGCGGTATTTTTTTTGCCCCCCCGCTGAATTGTGAGTTGAAAATTCAGAATTCATCACTCATCAAAAAATTGGGCGGAGCGTAGCGGAGGGTTGAAACCCCGTCCTTCTAGGACGGCTTTGTATTAGCATCTAGATGGTCACTGACCCACTGTCCGTCGATGGATTCAGACAGCTCGGGCGGGCGAAGTCCAGTTTCACTGGCGGCGCAGACAAATCGGTAGACCGGGAAAAGAGGATAGGGCAATGGCAAACATCCCTAGAATCAAAACAATACATAAGAATTCCTTTTGGGGTTTTCGACACATAAGAACCGCAGGGCTTGCGGGGATAGTCTGTGGAGCGAACGTAAGACCAATACTCCTTGAGGGTGGAGGCAGTTGCAAAGAAGCAGAAACCTAAATTGTGAGGTTTAGGAATCACCGCACCTGATAGTCGGTGAGGATGTCAAGATATTTATTTACGGCCCATACTTCCTGCGATCGCGCCGCTGATTCGGAGTAACGAATACAGCGCAATGGCAGGCCCGGGTAAAACTAAAAGGAGAACACTGTTACTATGTCTATTCTCAAAAAACCTGATTTGAGCGATCCAGCGCTCCGCGCTAAGCTCGCTAAGGGAATGGGTCACAACTATTACGGCGAACCAGCTTGGCCTAATGACTTGCTCTACGTTTTCCCTATAGTCATAATGGGAACGATTTCTCTGTGCGTGGGTTTGGCCGTACTAGACCCGGCTTTGGTTGGCGAACCTGCTAATCCTTTTGCTACTCCGCTGGAAATTCTGCCGGAATGGTATTTGTGGCCTGTGTTCCAAATCCTGCGCGTTTTGCCTAACAAATTGTTGGGTATTGCTTGCATGGCCGGTGTTCCCCTTGGCTTGATTTTGATTCCGTTCATCGAGAATGTTAACAAGTTTCAAAATCCGTTCCGCCGCCCTGTTGCTACTACTGTTTTCCTGTTGGGAACTGCGTTCACTCTGTGGTTGGGTATTGGTGCTATTTTCCCGATCGACAAATCTTTCACGCTGGGTCTTTTCTAAGATTTAAGTTTGCTTGATTTTGACGCCCGCGAGTTTCCTTTAAAGTGCTGCTGTACAGAGAGGAAATTTTTGCGGGCGTCATTTTATTTGGGATTAATTGAACATACAGTCCTGGACGCAACTGGCACGAGGTTCCGAGAGGGATTGCTATAATAAAGGTTGGCAACGGTGAGTCTACCTTAGAACTTCGAGTGTGCTCTAAGTCAAGCGATGAGCGATCGCTCCTGAATATCCATTCGTCGGATCAAATCATCCTCAATGGTGTAAATATGCTGAACCATTTGATCTACTATCAAATTTGCGTCTAAATCACGCACCACTTGATGAACAGCAACCACCATTCGTCCGCTCTCATCGAGCCCAAATCCCTTTGGTTCGACATGAGGATCAATTAATTTCCACTGGCGCGTCCAATAGTCGCGCACCGCCTCATGCCCGTGAACGTGTCCGCCTTCCATGCCATTCGCCCATGCCACTTCAGGATGCATCACCGCAAGAACGGCATCGATATCGCGAGCGTTAAAAGCAGCATACGCTTTTGCCAGTAAATCCAGGTTCGTTTGTATCATGGTTGGCTACTCAAATGCTATTGAACTCAAATGCTATTGTACCGATCGCACATTCATTGCAAGAATATTTAGAGAAATCTTCTGGTTTGAGCCAAGGGCAAACGGCAGAGAGCAGAAATTTATGGTCAATAACGATCGATAAATGTCGATCGCACAAACCAACCAAAGACAATTAATTTTAACTTGTTAGTAACTTTTAGCAAAAAGTATCTGAATTATGACGAACCTAAATTTAGATAGTGTCTTTTCATCGTTTATGAACCCAGCCCTGCATGAGTTTCAGACTTGGACTTTGCAAAACCCGGAAGAAAGTCTCAGCAAAACGTTCCTGCCGATCGTCAGTCTTATTGAGGGTTTGATTGCCAACGAACCCACCTATTTGCAAGTAAAAAGACTGGCTTTCGGAGCCAATTTTTGCTGCGCGGGGCAAGTCGTGATGGGAGAGTTTGCAACGCTGGAAAAAGCACTCACATCGCCCCAGGCGCGCGGATGGCGGCTCGGTACTTCTGTACTCGATCCCGATCGCGCGCCCAACCAAGATGTCGGCGGTAGGAACCTTTTCCTGCTGTCTTTGTCCGATCGCGAACCTGACGGTAGCAGCAACCACGCAGCATTCCGAAGCTGTATGCAGAAATATCTGTTCAACAGTGCGACAACGGATCGCCAGGGAGACGAAATCTGCAGACGGTTGCTCGATCGGCTAGCCGCAGATTATGCCGAGATGTCGCACGGTGCGGGGGGAGCGTTTTTTACCGATGTCAAGCGGGGTTGGATGGGATTTTTAGTCAGATACCTGCACTACGTCATCTTTGGGATTAATCCAGACGATTCAGAGTCGATCGAACTTCTCACCGAATTGCATTACACCCGCCAAAGCCCGCTGCACTACTTCGCCGTCATCGGCAACCTGTTGCAAAGCCTGAACCTCTTTGGACACGGTAATTTGTCCGCTCTAATCGAGCGTGCAGCGACTATCTATGAAAATTCTCCAGCTTTAGCCGACTTCGAGGAGAGCTCGGAAAACAACGGCATGACTAAACGGGAATTGGCGAAGCTGATGACATCGATTATGGGGATAGCGGGAATGCAAGGCCCCCTGCAGCTAGGCTGCACGGCAATGGGATACCGCCCTCTCCCCGCCTATAAAGGACAGCAGACGGCCGAAATTAACCCGACTGATTTTTGGGATGAGCTCGATTTGGACGATCGCGAGTCGATCGAGCTGTTCCTCCTGGAATGCGCCCGCCTCTGGGCCCCCGTCAGCGCCACCCACCGAGTCGCGACAGAGCCTTTCACCGCAACGGTAGCGGGCAAAGAGCGCACTTTCCCCGCCGGAACCAAGGTACTGATACCGCTCAGTTTGGGGCTGCTAGACGAGAGTTTCTGGGGCTCTACGGTATACGAATTCAACGCTAAGCGGGAGAACCTGTGCCCTTTTCATATGGGCTTTCATTCAGTGGGCGATCGGAGTGCGGGACGGATTTGCCCTGGTAAAGACATCGCACTCAAGATGCTGGTGGATGTCGTGAGTACGGTAGGCAAAGTGCGCCGAGCCTCTGAACCTAATTTGCAGGGGTAATTAATCCAAAAGCTCGATCGTAGATATCCGCTAGGGACTTAGGCACTCGCGGTGTCTAAAGCTGTATTTCATCCGATTGAAAACTGCTATCAGACTCGGCGGTTGAAACAGATCCTATCCAAACTATCGATCGAACGACTAAGAAATAAAGGGGGTATCTATAGCCTTTCTCTGATAGATGAGGTACAGGTTTAGATTTTAGATTTTAGATTTTAGATTTTAGATTTTAGATTTTGGAATTGTTCATTGATTTGTGAATACCTCACTCACTTGAGAACCACTATAATAGGAAACAAAAACACAACTATTTTGAGGATAAATAAGCTGTCGCGCATTTAAATTGCACGCGATCTGCGGGCGGGACGCCCAACTCCTACTCCCCACTCATTGTTTGATTGTTTTTTGACAGACAATTTAAATACCGCAACAGCTTATCACTTACGCTTCAACCCCAGCACGCTGAGAAAAAAGCTCGACAAAACCATCTGCAAACCGACAGTCAGGCAAGTGAGCGAGGGAATAACCAAACGCAGAGTTTTAGAAGGGTCGAGAGAACCGAAAGCTGTTTCTCTCCAGATAGTTAATGACAAGAACGAGCCAACTATTCCGATAAAAATCAGCGTGACTCCGACAATTAATCCTGTCTCTAAGGTGACATAGCGAAATATTTTGTTGAGTTTAGGGTCTTCGGGCAGCAGTTTTTCACTGATGGCGAAAACTTTGGTGAAGAAAGCGAAAGTTACTGCTTGAAAACCGATGATAATTGCGATCGCAGCATACAGCAGCGTGTGTACATCAAAGCTAATACTACCAATCTTTTGAGTACCAGGTAATAGCCAAATGCCGACAATTAAACCCCAAATTATCAGCGCTACACCCGGATACAAAAACAGCCACCGGGGACTGTAAAGCAGCAGAAATCGTAGGTGTCGCCAGCCATCTCGCCAAGTTCGCAAGTGCGGCGGCCGGCTGCGGCCGTCGGGAGAGAGTACGGTGGGAACTTCAGTTATCCGCAATGTGTACAGAGATGCTTTGACGACCATTTCGCTAGCAAATTCCATCCCCGTTGTTTGCAAGTCGAGTTTCAAAATTGAGTCTCTTCTAAAACCCCGCAATCCGCAGTGAAAATCGCCGACTGGACTCGCGAATAATAATTGCCCAACCCATGTCAGCACCGGATTTCCTAAATATTTGTGCAGCGGCGGCATTGCACCCGGTTTGATGCCCCCTTGAAAGCGGTTTCCCATTACTAAGTCGAAACCTTCTCGCAATTTGTTGACAAAAGCGCCGAGGTTGGAAAAATTGTAGCTGTCGTCAGCATCGCCCATGATAATATAAACTCCGCGCGCTGCGATGATGCCTCCCATGAGGGCGCTGCCGTAGCCTTTGGCTGCTACGGGTACGACTCTCGCTCCCATTCTGGTAGCGATATCTTGAGAACCGTCAGTGCTGCCGTTGTCTGCTATGATGACCTCGCCGACAATATCAAGTTCGCGCAGGAACTTCTGCGCCTTCTCGATGCAGATTTCTAAAGTTTCTGCTTCGTTCAGGCAAGGCATGAGTATCGATAGTTCTAGAGTGTATTCTCCGCTTTGGTTGGTCTGTTCTGCCATAGATTTGTTCAACTCTCGATCGCGATCGACCATACTTGATTTTCCCGTATCTCTGCTTAAAATATTAGTGGTGAATAAAACCTAAAAAACTTAATTAAAGTTTTTTAGGTTTTTGGGAACGGCAATTTTTGATTGTACTATAGGTTAGTAAACTTATGAATAGAAGCGTTTTTATGTTATTGCTTGCTGCAATATTGTGCGGCGTGGCAGGTCAATTCAGTCTCAAGGCAGGAGCTAAAATATTAGGGCCCATTGGCACTGCTAATTTAATGGAAAAAATTATAGCAATGGCTACCCAGCCGTTGATAGTAGGTGGTCTTTCTTTGTATGCAATTTCTTCGATCGGCTTTATTGTAGTTTTGTCGCGGGCAAACCTTAGCATAGTCTCGCCCTTACTATCAATTAGTTACCTGTTTACTGTTGTAGGCGGCAAACTTATATTTCACGAGCCTTTGCCGCCACTGCGGTTGGTAGGGGTGGCGCTAATTATGACGGGAGTAATTTTTGTACTCAGAGGTCAAGCTGGGGGAGTGACTGGGGGAAACTAGCGATCGCTTTTGACATTGACCCTTAAGTGCGGAATTGATAACTTAATTTAAAGGGTATTTCTAAGTGTTCTGTTATTAGATATATCCAACAACCTATAGCAATCCTCGCATCAGCCGCCTCTCTCGAGCGAGACCAGAATCCTTGCAGTGCGAGCCAGAAAGCTCGGGTATAATGCCAGCAAATCATTTAGGATTGCTATATATGTAAATATGTCATTTAACCATGTTGATTATTGCGAATATTTACGCTCGCCGTCAACCCAAGTACAGATTAACTCATTTAGATCGATATTAGATGAAGTTGCAGAGAATAAAGATACTTTTTAGAGGACATCAAACCAATAACCAATAACCAATAACCAATAACCAATAACCAATAACCAATAATCAATGACTAATGACTAATGACTACTGACTAATTATGATTCATATTTATACAGAAATCGAACAGGGTCAGCGGTGGCTCGATCGCTATCGGGGACGAAAACCGATATTTGCCTGCGTGTTAGGATTTACCGCGACAGGCTTAATTCCGGGGATTTCAGCAGCAGGAGCAACGCCGCACGATCGACAATTTACTTGTTTGGCCGATGCAGAATTTTTGTATAACGGCCCCCAACCGTCCCCTCAATATCCTTTGCCGCCCCTAGAAGCGGGTGCCTCGCCGGTACTGATATCTCGCGCTGTAGTCGAAGCTTTGGAACTTCCCCTTTACCTATTAAATGCTGGTTTGCCCCTCCCGCCTCCCGTACCTGCAATTGATTTGGGCGGCACTCCGGCAAAGTGTCTGATTTCTGGGAATGCTTTAGAACTCGAAACCGTCAAACATTTGCTGGAACAAGGATTAATTTGGGGAGCTAAATTGGCCGCTCAAACTAATGGCAGCTATTTAATTTTAGGGGAGTGCGTAGTTGGGGGAACAACTACTGCTTTGGGCGTGTTAATGGGTTTGGGTATTGCAGCGGCGGGCAAGGTTAACAGTTCTCATCCTCGCTGCAATCACGCTCAAAAATTGGCTGCGGTGACAGCGGGACTCAATCATGCTGAGTGGGAAATTGGCGGACAAAACAGCACTCCCCTGGAATTGGTGGCGGCGGTGGGCGATCCGATGCAAATAGCGGTGGCGGGAATGGCGATCGCCGCGAGTCGGACTTGCGGGGTACTCCTGGCCGGGGGCACGCAAATGCTGGCAGTGTACGCTTTGATCCAAGCCTTAGCCCGTGAATATGCTCTGCTATGGTGTCCCGAACAAGTTGCGGTGGGGACTACGCGCTGGGTGGCAGAAGACCCTACAGGAGACACTGTAGGACTCGCTAATGATATCGGCGGTGTGCCTCTGTTGGCCGCGCAGCTAAGTTTTGCTGGATCTCGCTACGGGCAACTGCAAGCTTACGATCGCGGCTGTGTTAAGGAAGGTGTCGGTGCCGGAGCGTGTGCGATCGCCAGTGGCTTGGCTGTAAATTGGACTCCTACTCAACTCCTCCAAGCTGTTGAAGCTTTAGCACGGCGCAGGTGTGAAATTAAACCTTAGAAAGTCCTCGATGCCAAAAACCCGTTTTTTACTTAAAATATCGGGGTTTTGCAGCGACGAATAGACTCGCAAACCCGGTTTTTAGTTTTCTGTGCGTCCGGGACTTTGAGGAATTAAACCTTAAAAATTCAGATGTGCCGATCGAGCTGCGAAGCTAGTTGTGCTGCTCAACCAGCTTCGTTTTGGCTGAATAATTATATCACTTTCTGTAACATTTTTGCTCTCACAGTTACAGAAATTTCTACACAATATCTTGCTTTGATGCAGTATTCCGCCTGCTAATTGCGCGACAGAAAAAACTCTATGCAATGACTCTATAAGTAGACGAGCATAAATCAACGCAACTTGTATCTCTTCTAGGATTAATGCCCGATCCCGGCTAGCAATATTTAATTAGACCCGCCTACCTGTTGCGAGTGCATTCTTTTGGAGAGCAACTGTTCTTCCAAGGCGGCAATTCGATTGTAAGCTGCTGTTAGCTGAGCGGTCAGGCGCTGGATTTGAATCTCTGCGCTCAGCTCTTTTTCCACGCTTTGAGAATTCTTGTCGAAGTAGCTGTCATCTAACAGTATGTCCTTGTGTTCCAGCAGTCCGTCGAGATTGCTGTAGCTTTGACAGGGCGAGGTTTGGTCATTTCCTACCGTTCCAGAGCAGTCCTTTCTATGCTGCTGGGTCAGCTTCGTCTCCTTGGCGGACTCCAATAGCTTTTCATTGAGGTTTTCTATGAGTTTGTAGAGGGCATCGACTTTTTGGGTCAATGCTGTAACTTGCTGGCGGAGCGCTTCCATACAATCATCCTTTGGCTCGTAACTTATATCTTTACATAATAAGGGAAATCTTTACATAACTCGGATTTATCACTAAATTATTTAATTTTTGACGTAATTGTTGTGTTCCCAATCCTGACGGTAGATTTAGGAAGCCAGGCTGAAGATAATCGATCGCCATTCGTGAGTCGATTTGAGATTTGAGATTTGAAGTTTTAGATAGTTTTGGACGCAGAAACCTAGTTTTTTAACCCCCATACTTCGTTCAAACCTTCAATCAGAGTTAAAACATCAGGTTTCTGAGAGTCGGATCGCGGAGCGTCCTATTAGATTGACTTGGCTCTAGCCAGCGCTTTCAGGATTCAGAATAGTGGATTTTTAGTTATTAAGCTGTCGCGGATTTAAACAGGATTTTTCACTTCGCTTGTGTAAAAAGCGTCATCCAGCGGCAGAGGGCAACGCTCTCCTTGTTTCGTTATATTAAAAAATGTAACACAGATGCAATCGATCGCCAACGGGGGCGAGCAAAATTCGCTCAAAAGAACTTTTCGCAGACAAATCAGGCGTTAAGTTGACGGAGTTGTCGGCATCCGAAAGCTCGATCGACAAGGTAGAAGGTAAAATCAGGGCAAGAGCAAAACAGACTCACAGCGCAGCAGAACCGAGTACAATGGCTCTGTGTTTGAGGAAAAAATAAAACAAATCGGCGCCAACTACCGGACTCGACAAACAATTATTTTCCGGGCCGCAGAACACAAAACGATCGGTCAATATTTAGAAAAGCGGGTTCACAGGTGAAACGAAGGTCTTTGCTATTGGGGGCCGCCACCCTAACTTTAAGTCAATTGGCGGCAGGGTGCGACTCGAAGCCCATTCTCAAAATTCGATCGCTCAAAAACGGTATTCCGGCCCAACTGGCAAGCAAATTTAGCCGCGATGTACAACCGTCTCCCCTTTTGCAGGTAACGCAAGAACCACAATTAAAAGAATTATTCGCCCTATTGCAGGAGTGGAAACAGGTTCCCAAATCAAAAAATCAAGCTGACTTGGTGATGTTGGGAGATTACTGGCTGACTTTGGCAATTCGGCAAAAATTGATTAAGCCGATCGATCCTGCTAAGTTTGCTAATTGGTCGAAATTGCCCGAAAGATGGCAAAAACTCGTCAGGCGCAACGATGACGGTCAATTAGATCCTAAAGGTAAAATTTGGGGCGCACCTTACCGCTGGGGAAGTACAGTAATTGCCTATCGAACCGACAAATTTAAGGCTTTGGGGTGGACTCCGACAGATTGGAGTGACTTGTGGCGAGTCGAATTGCGCGATCGAATTTCTCTGCCCGACAGTGCTAGAGAAGTTATCGGTTTAACATTAAAAAAACTCGGAAAATCTTACAATACGCAGCAATTAGATCGAGTCCCTAATCTCAAAAAAGAACTCGCAAATCTGCACCAACAAGTTAAACTTTATAGTTCTGATGCTTACCTGCAACCATTGATTTTAGGCGATACTTGGTTGGCAGTAGGTTCCTCTGGCGACTTGCTGCCGCTGCTGCAAACTCAAAAGGATATTGCTTTAGTAATTCCGGTTTCGGGAACTGCACTTTGGACTGATTTGTGGGTAGAACCAGCATCGGGGAATCCAGTTTCGTTAGTGGAAAAATGGATTGATTTTTGTTTGCAGCCTCGGATTGCTCCTCAATTATCTTTGCTGGCTAAGGCTAGTTCGCCGATAATTGTCGGCATGAAACCCGAGGATTTGCCGGAAGCTGTTCGCACTAATTCTGTGTTGTTGCCGGATGCTAAGATTCTTGCTGCTAGCGACTTTCTGCTGCCGTTTGGGGATGCGGGGATTCAGCAATATCGATCGCTCTGGCAAGAAATTCGGCAAGTAGTGAAAGGCTAAAATTTCACTACGTTTTGAGGTACGTAGTTGCGCTTCAGCGCTCTTTTATCTATGAAAGAGCAAGGAGCAGTTTGAGGTACGTAGTTGCGCTTCAGCGCTCTTTTATCTATGAAAGAGCAAGGAGCAGTTTGAGGTACGTAGTTGCGCTTCAGCGCTCTTTTATCTATGAAAGAGCAAGGAGCAAGGAGCAGTTTGAGGTACGTAGTTGCGCTTCAGCGCTCTTTTATCTATGAAAGAGCAGGAAGCAAGGAGCAGTTTGAGGTACGTAGTTGCGCTTCAGCGCTCTTTTATCTATGAAAGAGCAAGGAGCAAGGAGCAGTTTTGCATTTATAGTGCTGTCCCCGCTCCCGTATTGTACAATAGGCGAGCGGGACATTATTCAAAGAAAAAATACTTTTTACAAAAATGAGATGCTTCCAAAGAGCGCTGAAGCGCAACAACGTACCTTAGAAAAATAAAAAAATAGCATTGGTTGAATAGTTAGTATTTTAATTTTAAGAACAACCGTAATTATAAATCACCTGAGAAAAATCTAAATTTTCTAAGTCCTCAGCACGAATCAAAAAGTTACCTACTCCACAATCACCCCAACAAATCTCATCATCACTAATCATGTGTAATAGTACAACTTTATGGTCTTTGTATTGCGGACTATACTCACGAGGGTCAGTTTGCGGAAAGTAGCCGTATCCCCCTATTTTATGGTGAATTTCGTATAAATTAGCATAATACCAATCAAATATTTTGTAATCATCTGCACTCATTACCTCAAATAATTGTTTAACTTTTTGTGCTTCCAAAATGTTATTAATTTGATAGTCTTCTGGGCAAACCCACTCATTGTCAGGACTAAACTGTAAAGCCAAACATTCTGGCGAATTATTCACATATTCGTGCTTTAAAGGTGAATAATGTTCAAAAATATGCTCATTAAAAAGATTATCAGTTGGAGAATTATTTTTATAAACAAATTGCAACGCACTAAGTTTTTGATTGTTTAAAGTTGAATACCTCTCAGAAAGATCCAACAAAAAAGCAAAATCTGTTTGACAATTATTTGTGTCAATTTCGGAAAAATACAATATTTTAAAATCTTTTTGGTTGTCAAAATTGTCTAAATCCATGCCATACAAATCTGTCTCACCGATATAAAACTGCAAAATTCCTTGTTTGGGAAAAGGGGCTAAATATGGCACTTGGGCAAAGATTTCCTCAAAATTGAGTTGTGCCAAAAGGTGCATATATTTTCCATCACTATCTTTGGGAAAATCGTAACCTTTCGGCAAGTAAGGCACTCCGCCAAATTTGCTTGACCAGAAATCAGTCGCCTTTCGTTCGTAAGTGATTTTGATAACAGGCTTTTCTGAACTTTCAATTTCTTGGCGAAAAGGTTCTAATTCAGCAGGAAGCTCAAGGTTTGTTTTCATTTTTTTATACGAATTATAAACCGCATTTATCAGCTAAAATGTGGGTGCGTCAGCTCTTGATTTATCGATTATCCCAAAAATCTCTCTAGCTGACGCACTCTACTAAAAGCCTTTGAGTTTGCCTCGGAGGCCGGGATTTGAGAGAGATTCTAAATCAATGCGACAGAAGCGCCGATCGCCCTTGCACGAATAAACTGCCAAAGCTGTGCCTTGACGGTTGCAAACTCGCACATTGTAACCGTATTCGCTGGCGACAGTGCCAAAGCGGTTGACAAACTGATAGCGTTCCATATAATCTAGCAAACTCCAAAGTTGGCGGTTAACTATGATAATTACCCAAGTATTGCCGGGATCGACAAACCAGCGATCGAGCAATTTTCCGCCATAGAGTTTTTGAGCTAACCACAGACTCGGCACGCTTTTTTCGGTTTGCGAAAGCGGGGGCGACGGTAAATTAGCAGCGTTGCCAGCCGGACAAGCCGGCTGCTGGGAAAATGCCGCAGATTGTCCCGACAGCAAGGCTCCGAGGCACGCATAACAGGCGATCGGGAACAAAAATAAACTTTTTGTCAAAATGCCGTGTTTGCGACGGGAAACTTGATTTTCGTGGCGTTTTTTGTGGTAATTCATCATAATTATTAGACAAAATTGCATAAATCATTCATTGATACAGAAACCGCAGATGTAAGGCAGATAAACACGGATAAACGCAGATAATTTTAAATTACTCGTTACTAGGCTCCAGCCTAGTAATGCAGATTCCGGAGGCTGTGCCTCCATGTTTCCAAGCGAGGCAGAGCCTCTAGATTTAGGTTCCCAGGCTGGAGCCTGGGAACCAGTTAAATCCAATACGGTTTAGTTCAAGAAAATTGTAGCGAAAATGTTGGGTTTCGTTCCTCAACCCAACCTACGCACTGCGAACCGGCACAATTGTTGTTAAAATTCCGATCGCCTAAACAATGAAGCAGGCAGACAAGCAGTAAAAGTAGAACCGCAATCTAACTCGCTAGTAACTTCAATGTCGCCGCCCATCATCTGACAGAAACGCTGGCTGATAGTCAGTCCCAAACCAGTACCGCCGTACTTGCGAGTAGTTGAATTGTCGGCTTGAGTGAAAGGTTGGAACAGTCGCTCTTGCTGCTCTTGTGTCATGCCGATGCCCGTGTCCGTCACTCGGAAAATTAAAAATTCTGCATCCAAAATTAACATTTGAGCAACTCTCGGTTGATATTTATTTTTTAATTCTTCGCTGGTAATTCTTTCGACAGTAAGTGCGATCGCCCCATTAGCCGAAAATTTAGCAGCATTGCTGAGCAAATTCAGAATTACCTGCCGCACTTTCATCAAATCGCCGTGCATCGCGCCGATATTGTCAGAAGTCAATACTTGCAAAGTATTGCCGTTTTTATCCATTAGCGGTTTGATGGTTGTTACCACCTCCTCGATTAAGCCGCCGACATCGAAGCTTTCGAGGTAAATCTCCATCTTGTCAGCTTCAATTTTGGAAATGTCGAGAATGTCGTCAATTAGCCGCAGCAAGTGTTTGCCAGCAGTGCGAATTTTGTCTAAATCCGAGACTATCTCGAAGTTGCCTAACTCTTCGGCATCTTCCACCAGCATATCGCTGTAGCCGATAATCGCGTTCAGGGGAGTCCGCAACTCGTGGCTCATGTTTGCCAGAAAAGCACTCTTGGCGCGGTTGGCGAGTTCTGCGGCTTCTTTGGCCAACTGCCACGCTTCCTCAGCGTCTTTGCGTTCGGTGATATCCCGCAGCGTCGCCACCACCGCTTCGACGCTGCCGTCAGTCGCACAAAGCGGGCTGAGAATGTACTCGTAGTCGCGGGTTCCCCAGCTTGCCGTGGGGACAATTACTTCGCCTTTCACGGGCTCGGCTGTGGCAAATATGCCGTCGCATTGTTGGTGAACCCGCTGCATAATTGTTGGCGACCAGCCTAATTCCTGCCAGGTTTTGCCAATCATTTCTCTGGGGTTCATGCCGGCAGCTTGAGCGGCGGTGCGACTGACGTAAGTGTATTTTCCCGATCGATCCACTAGAAAAATTAGGTCAAGAGAAGCGCCGAGAATCCCGTCAACTGTTCTGGCGTGTCGCGCTACCTGAGAGGTCATTTGTCTGACGGCGATCGCGCCGCGGACTTTGGCGGCGAGTTCAAACTGCAAGAGTTCGTTGGCTTGTTTGAGGAATATGGTGCGCTGTTCGACTTCTATTTCTAGTTCTGCTTTGGCCTTTTCTAGGGTGAGTTCGGCAAGTTTGCGATCGCTCACGTCTGTAGAAATTGTACCGACTGCATAAGCTGTGCCTTCGGAGTTGCAGAGGGGAAATTTCAGAGAAATATAAGTGTGCGGGCCGTCGTCTTGAGGGATGATTTCTTCGATGGTTAGGGGCGAGGAAGATTCGAGAACTTTCAGGTCGTTTTCTCGCAAGGCTGTTGCTTTGTCTTCGTCGGGAAAAATCTCGCCGTCGGTTTTGCCTGTTATTTGCTCTTTTGCGATGTCGAACAAATTGTCAAAATGGCGGTTGGTGAGGAGGTATTTTCCGTCAACATCTTTGATGTAAATCACTGCTGTTGAGTTGTCTAAAATCGCTTGCAACAGTGCTTCGCTCTTTCGCAGGGCTTTTTGAGTGTTTTG
Source organism: Microcoleus sp. N3A4 (assembly GCF_036701805.1). Taxonomy (NCBI): domain Bacteria; kingdom Bacillati; phylum Cyanobacteriota; class Cyanophyceae; order Oscillatoriales; family Microcoleaceae; genus Microcoleus; species Microcoleus sp. N3A4. The sequence continues at coordinate 103,600 of NZ_JAUBRJ010000010.1, read as the reverse complement.
GCGATCGAGTATTTCGGGCTGCAATTCCAAGTTGAGGCGATTTAAGTCTTGCCAAGCTTCCTGGACTTGATTTAAGGCGATCGCGCTTTTTTCTAGTTCTGTATTTGCCGGCCGCGACTGATTTGAGACGGAGTTTTCGGGCAATTCTAGGGGTTGGAAAGCGAGCGGGATGTGGGGATTTGCGATCGGGCGATCGCCCGCAGTTTTTTTATATCGAAAATCGACCGCTAATTTACCGTCTAAACTAGATTTTTTGGGAAATAAATCGGGAAATTCGCCGAAATTTAAATTGTCATAAATTAGATCCAAATTCCGGGATCGCTGCTGCGGTTCGCCGATGGAGTTAAATGCCCAATTCCCATCTGCTGTTGATAAATCTGAGTTAGCGGGTTTGGCAATCCGGCGCGTGATTGCAACGGCCAAGGCGAAGGGGAAAACGGCTGCTGCAGACAGTGCCAGCAGCCAGTTGTTGCCCCACCAAGTTTCGATCGAGGTTTTGGGGATGCCCCGGACTAAAATTACTGCGGGTTTTCCGGCTAAATTATTCAGAGATTTTGCTGCTACTGTATAAGTCTGATTCCCTATTTTTATTTGCTGAGCAACTGGTTTGCCATCGGCGGCGCGTGCAGAGCTCAGTAGCGATCTGTCCATCCACTGTAAGTCTGGCAACAGTTGATTTTTCGTAACATTTTGTCCGCTTACCAAGACATATTTGCCCTCATTAAGTGGTGCATAAATAGCGTAAAATCCGACGAGTGAATTGACGGTTTCGCTACTGGAAACCATCGGGAGTTGGCTCAGATTTGTTCCTAAAAATAAAGCAGCAATAACAGTCTGATTTTTGGGATTTTTTACGGGAATTTCTGCGTAATTCACAAGGACACGTTCGCTCAATTCCGGTTGCAAAGTTGGCAATTGTTTTTGATTTGCCGATTTAGCGAGAATTTTGCTGGCCGTAATTGGCTCTTTTTTTGCTAATACTCGATCGGTTAAGTTGCGAGGATTAAAACTTTGTCCCTCCTGGTTGAGATTAACGCTAACAATTATCTTTCCATCTTTCCCCACTAAAGCTGCACTGTGTATTGCTCCTGTTTTGACTTGATTTTCCAGAATTTGCTTGACAGATTTTCGCAAATATGATATTGTTTTACCGCTGTTGTAAGCTAAAGCTGTTTGGGCGATCGTTTTGCTGTCAGAAGAGTTTTGCAAACGGTCGGCGGCGCGATCGAGTTTGAGATTGTAGTTAATTTCACTAAGGCTCAGTTCTGATTTAGCTTGATTTTGCAGTTCGCTGCTTCCAACTGCCGATGTTAGCCAAAGTGCTGCTCCCGTTAGTCCGACTGGCAAGATTGTTTGTAACGCCAGCAGTCCAATTAACTGTTTTCTGGTGACGGACAAGTTGTAAGTGGACGGCTTGAAAGCTGTTTTAAATCTTTCGGAAGTCGCAACTTCAGTTGGCTGCAGACAATTTGGCTTGCTGTCGTTTAACTGAGTTTGATCCATAGTAGTAGATGCTGAATCGGTTATAGATGACAGGCGATAAATTAATCTGGAAAACAATCAATCAATCAATTTTAGATTTTAGATTTTGGATTTTAGATTTTAGATCGAATTCGGTTAATTACTCATCATAAAATTTTTCGCTCTCGCTTGGTGCAACAAAGCAAGAAAATGACTGGGGTATTTTCAAAAAAATCGGTTTCTCGCTGTTAAATCAGATTTTGTTATTTAGGAATGAGAATTAAATAACTTGCATTTTTTGTAGGTTGGGTTGAGGAACGAACCCTCCGTTTCACTCCGCCCAACCCCACGCTTGATTGTTGGGTTTCGTTCCTCAACCCAACCTACGGAAGTTATTTAATCCACGATCCTTAGTTGTTTTTACATACACTGTCGGCTCCTATTTAAAGTTTGTTGGGAGCAGACAGGGGACATTGGTGTCAACTTAAGACTAAAACCTTTTGTATCTCTCGTTGATAGCCGAATCTCGATCCCCCTAAATCCCCCTAAAGAAGGGGGACTTTGACGCTCTTGTCCCCTGCTTCTTAAGGGGGGTTAGGCAGGGTGGATTAATTGTCATCCTAGAAATAGGTACGTAGTTGGGCTTTAGCCCTCTTTATATATACGTCTAAAGAGGGCTAAAGCCCAACTACGTACCTTTATTAATTAATATAACAGTTGCGTCCCAGACGCGAGCTTTGAGCGGTGCTTTCTGTCGTTTCAGTTTTCTTCTCCTCACAATAAAACCACCCTGCTTCTTAAGGGGGGTTAGGGGGGATCTGGAAGACTATGAACTCAAACAGTTGACCGATACTAGATAAGACGTTAAGTTGACACCAATGCCCGCAGACAGTCGCCAGACTAAGTAATTTTTCGATCGACTGTATCGTAAATTTACTTAAACCAAAGTTTAACGTAATTATTGCAAAACTTAGATCCGCTCGATCGACCTTTTCCCTGCTTCACCTTTTTTTCAATCCCACAACCGCCTGCCTGCTTTGCCGCCCAGTCGCTGGTGAGTATCTTTGAGCAAAGTTGGGATGTCTAACTCTTCGGGACACCGGGGCAAACATTCGCCGCAATCGGTGCAGCGGTTGCCTTTGCTGCCGGGAAACCAGTGTCCGGCATTTTCAAACATGGCGTAGCGGTATTTCCCAAAGTCAGTCATGTCGCACCCGACGGCGAGATTGCGAAGCCGCAATACTTCGGGAATGTTGATGTTTTCCGGGCAAGGCAAACAGGCATAGCACTGGCTGCATTTGTCGGTTTTCAAACTGGCTGCAATAGCCGATTCTAGCCGATCGAACGCAGCGATTTCGGCGTTGGTGAGGGGAAAGTCGCGATCGCAATATTTCAGAGGTTGCTCTAATTCTGTCGCATTTGCAGCCCCCACACTTAGAGTCCCAATCCTAGTATCGCTCAGTAAAAACCGATAGTTCAACTCTAAAGGCGAGAAAGGCGAGCACAATTGTGCGAGAGTTTCCGGGGGCGTGTAGAGTTGCCCTCCTTTGTCTGCCGGGGAAATGATGAAAACGCCCATATCTTTGTCTTTGGCGAGTTCAATTGCCGGGGCGTTGCGCTGAAAAAAATAGTAATAATGCAGATTGACAAATTCAAATAAATCTGTATTGATTGCAGCCAAAATCAGATCCAGAGGCCCGTGAGTCGAAAAGCCGACGTGCCGAATGCGACCATCGGCGAGGGCTTTGCGTACAGATTCCATGCAGCCTGTGGGCGATCGCACAATCGCCAAATGTTCCCAAGCATTCAAACCGTGAATTGCCAGACAGTCGATATAGTCTAAATTCAGGCGTTTGAGGGAGGCGTCGATGCAGCGTTCCATTGCAGCAGCATCCTCGGTTGGGGAAATTTTCGTGGTGACGTGGAGGCGCGATCGATCGACAGACAAACCAGCCGAAAGGGCCGCACCGAGATATTCCTCGCTGCAACCGTAACCCGCCGCCGTTTCCAGGTGATTGATTCCCTGAGACACAGCCTCTTGTACAGTCTGACAGGCAGTTTCCTCAGAAGCCAAATAGCGCATGGTTCCCAAGGAAAATACGGACAGGTGCAAGTTAGTTTTGCCAAACCGTCGATAGCGCATAAATGTTAGGAAGTTTCGCCCGGGCTGAAGCCGCTTCTCTTGATCAAATCCTCTGGACGGAGGTTTGAGATAAATTCCCGGAAGGCCCGGCGTTCCGCTTCATCAGCATCTCGATCGACCGGTATGGAAGCATCCGCGACTACTTCTTCCATCACCCAGATGGGGCAGTTCGTTCGCAGGGCTAGGGCGATCGCGTCGCTGGGTCGGGCATCGATCTCTTTTTTAACTTCTCCCTGACGGACGATCAGCACGGCATAGAACGTGTTATCTTGCAGCGAGTGAATAACTATGCGCTCCAAGGTAAGACTCCAGGCCTCTAAGAAATTGACCATCAGATCGTGAGTTAAAGGTCGAGGAGGCTTGTGGCCTTCGAGAGCGCTAATAATAGCCTTTGCTTGCTCCTGACCGATATAAATAGGCAAAGCGCGTCGCTCCGTAGCGTCTCTCAATAGGACAATAGGACTGCGCGTGGCTGCATCTAAGGCAATTCCAGCGACTTTCATTTCAATCATTCGATCGGCCTCATAGAATTAAGAAACTGTAAGGCAGTGGAGAACTTGGACATAAAAATTACCTAAATCCAGTATGACTCGATCTTCGCCTGAATCTGCAACGAATCGGGGACTGTCGATTTGAGATTTGAGATTTGAGATTGACTCTACACAAGAAGAGGAACAGCGGGAAGACAAAAGCTGGTATTTCTGGTTTGTTTGTGCCTGTGGTTTGATGTAAATAAGCGATCGACTACGGAAAAATACTGATGTTTACAGGACTAATTCAATCTCTCGGAAAGCTGAAGTCGCTAGGCAACGATTATTTTCAAATTTCTTGCACCTCCAGCAACTCCTACCAAATTTTACAAGATTTAGCCGTTGGGGACAGCGTAGCCGTGGATGGAGTCTGTTTGACGGTAGTGGAAGTTCTGCCGCAAGGTTTTGTCGCCGTCGCTTCCCCGGAAACCCTGCGCCGTACTACTTTAGGAGCATTTCCCGATGCTTGGGTCAACTTAGAAACCTCTCTGCGCGCGGGTAGCAAATTGGGGGGACATTTCGTAACGGGACACGTAGATGCGATCGGCTCTTTGGTGACATCAACCCAAAGCGCCAACGCTTGGGAGATGCGGTTCGCAGCCCCACCAGCAGCTAATTTGGGATGGCAGCGCCAAATCGCACCTTACATCGTTTCCAAGGGCAGTATCGCCGTCAACGGCATCAGCTTAACCGTGGCAGATTGCGATGCTGAGGGCAATTGGTTTGAAATTGCCGTAATTCCCCACAGTTTTTCCGAGACCAACCTCAGTTATTTGCAACCAGGAAGTTTAGTTAATTTAGAAGCAGATATTCTGGGCAAATATGTCGCCAAATTTCTCCGCAGCGGCTCAAAATCGCCTCCCGAACCTTGGGAAGAAACCCCTGCAATCAACAGTTTGGGAGGTATTACACCAGAATTCTTAGCAGAACACGGATTTATTTAATAGCAGAACTCGGCGGTTGAAACCGCTACTACAGAAACGAAGTCCGCCTCCGCGGACTAAAGAATAAAGTTGTAGGGTGCGTCACCAGCGAATTATTCTATCAATAATCGACCACTCAAAGCTGACGCACCTACTAAATCTTACTTTTCTCTCTGCGCTCTCTGCGCTCTCTGCGGTTCAACAATCCAAATCTATTCCTCAACAGGATTGTTTTTTTGCCATAACAAACCCGCTACAATTGCCACCTGCGAAACCAAAAACAATCCTGCGATTAATAGCTTTTGAATACCCCCTGTGCGAACTAACGGATAAGTTAGCAAATTGAGATAAAATGACGGATGTTGCAGTTTTCCCTTAGCCACACTTTTAGAAGTAACTTGCTGAAACAAAAAAGCACCTTTACCGTAATTGAATTGCTGTTGCCAAAATTTGTGCAGTGTCAGTTTGTGGGCATGATAGACTATAACTTCGGGAGCGTAAACCGCGCCATAGCCGGAATTGAGCCACCGATGGCAAAATTCTCGATCTTCTCCAGAGAAGGAAAAACTGCCAAAGCCGCCGATTTTTTGAAATAAGTCAGCCGGAAGGGCAAAATTGTTGGAAGTGAAAAATTTTGCGCGATCGGGAATAGCATTATAGTAACTGTAAAGGTAATCGATTAATTGCTGGCTGGCAGTAGAATATATGTTATCAGGAAGTGCGTTAATAATTCGACCTCCGATTAAGCAGTCTGGTGTTTTGGCAAATCGAGTTTCTAGAGTTTGCAGCCAGTCTGTGGCAGCAGTACAGTCATCGTCTGTAAATACTAAAAATTTGCCTGTGGCTGCAAAAGAGCCAGTATTTCTTGCTATGGCTGGCCCTGAATTCTGTTGTGTTAAAAGTAGCAGATTTAACTGGTTTTGAAAGGGAAAAACTGTTGATTCTAGAGATATTTCGGTGCTATCATTGACGACGATAACTTGAAAGCGATCGCGCGGATATTCAAGTTCAACAAAAGACTGAAGACACGCCGCTAATTGCTCGGGGCGATTGTAAGTTGGAACAATAATTGAAAATAGAGTTTTAGCTTGGTTCATGATAACTAATAACTTTTAATTTTTCAAGCGATACAGCACCGACTCAGTATTAAAATCTTTCCCGAAAACTGGTTGCAGCGGGCCCGGGGCACTTGTCAGCCAAGATAGAGCTTTTCTGGTAGCTGCGTCTGTCTCAGTCAGGGGCCCGAATCCTACAGTCCTAATTTTATTTTGGCGGAGTTTGTCAATCCATGCCGAAAGTCGATCGGCTTTAAACGGCACATATAAGACTTGTCTGTCCAAATTTCTCCCGTAAAACAGGTAGCTGCGGGAACTTAAAAAGAAGCCTATTCTTTCACCTGCTACTGTATTTTTATCAATATACTCGTAAATGCCGCGATACAGTTCTGTGCGAGCAACATCTCGGTTTTCCCTCCAATGACCAATTAATATCAATCCTATACACACACCAATTATCACTGTGTAAATTGTTTTTTTGCGGGTATTAAATAAATGATTAAGCCATCCTAAGCCAGGATTTCTTTTCCATAAAATCGCAGCCAGCGTCACTGACACAATATAAAATATCGAATCTCGTAATATATATTGCCAACTGGGTGCTAAAATTTTGCCGATACTATTAATAGCTTCTACTGGCTCAGACTTAAAACTGTCAATCAACAAACTTCCCCAGACAATACTATCTCCCGTAAAAGAAGCATTTTTAATATAATCAAAAAATGTGTTGCTAGTAATTCCGAACAAACCACTAACCAAAACCACGCGCCGAACAACTAGATTTTGAGTTTTCAAGAGAGTTGCTGTAGCTGCTGCTGCGATGGCGAGTACGCTTAAAAAGGGAAAGCCGTATCTGAGATTAAAACCGAGATAAGGGCTGATTTGACCGATCGACTCTCCCGCAGTACCGGAGGTGTAAGGTGTTATTAAATACAGAATTCCTGTGCTGGCGAGAAGTATCATTAAAATGATATTATTTTGATTGATTATTTTGGTTTTACCTTCTATCAAAGCCAGAGGCGCTGCCAATACCTGAAGTGAGATCGCCAAAAAGGGCAGTTGCAATCTAATGATAATTTGTAAGCCTAGAGTTTGCCAGTGGGAAATATTGCTGGGATTAAATTGAGCTGCTAAAGTGCTTTGCCAAATCTTGAAAGACGGCGAAGCTGACGGCTGCTTTACCGGAGGTGCTGGCCCAGGTACGGGAGACGGTAAGGGAACAGGCTGTAAGGGAACTTTAATCTCGCCGGCATCGCCGACAGGATAATTGACGTGCAGCAAGTTTCTCGCATACCAAAAACCTCCTAACAACAAGCAACAAGCTATGCCACACAGCAAGACTGGTTTGATAAAGCGGCGAATTCTAAAATTAGCGGGTGTGGCATTTTGATTAAGGGTGAATCTTTGAATTTCTAATATTGCTAATCCTCCTAAAAGTGAGGCAGCATAGACTATCCCGGTGATTTTGATTCCGGCTAGCATTCCTGCGGCTGCTAAAAAGAGGGAGAGTTCGGATGGCGATCGGCTGCTGTGATAGGATAAACCCAGATATAAACCGACTGTAAATATTGCAGCTAGCGGTAAGTCTGGATGAATGGTATTAACTTGGTTGAGCACCATCGGTACTGTCAAGACTAAAGATGATGCTGCCATAGCGTGAATTCGGGTGGCTCCAAATTTTACGCTCAATAGATAGACGGCAATTCCCTCAAGTACCCAGGCAATTAGCAGCGGAAAAGCTGCGAGAAAATCTTCTTTGAATGGGATTAAGCATAAAACAGATAAAACGTGCCAATTGTACGGATATACTTTAGCTTGCTCTTGTTCAAAAATCCAATTTCCGGCAGCATCTAATAATGTAAATGAATGGGTTTGATACCATCGGGCGATCGCAGGCAGGTGAAACCACAATGAGTCATAATTGGTTGTGGGTTGGGTTGCGAGAGTTTCCAACAGCAAAAATCCTGCAACAGCGGTGGCAACAATAATTAGGAATTCTGATTGGCCCAGAGGTTGCTTGAGTTTGGGAATCTGCCACTGCGAGAAGGTAAAAGTTTTGTGGTTTTTGGCATAGATCGGGATTAAGCCGATCGCACAAATCAGAATTTCTGCTATAATCACCGCAGCAATATTTAGGCGATCGGCACTTCCTAAAATCAAGCCGATACAAACTTGTGCAATGCTCCATCCCGTCAGGAGTACGAGGAGAAAATGGGGAAATGAATAGTTATTATTTTCGTTTTGATTCTCGAAGGCAAGAGACAAGCTTAAGGGAATTGGCCCGACTACAATAATCAGAAATAAAATTAATTCCCACAAATGCTGCGCTATTAGCATAAGCTGCAAGTTACCACTTTTTATCGGTTTTTCCTCGTTACCAGGCTTTTTCTGGTAACGAGAAATCGATCTGATCTGATATCAACACATCTTGCACCATGCTCAGCAACAGGCTAGGAGTGCTCGTTGCACAAAACATCAATTTTCTTGTGGGGTGGGCTTTTCGACCGTTGCACAAGAAAATTAATTCAGCCAAGCCGCCATTTTTACCTGCTAGCTTGCTTCTGAGTTTTGGGTTTGACTGCTTCGGCATCTTTGGGCTTAGAAGTGTCAGCTTTTAACAGTTCGGGGAATGGCGGCTGGAGGTTGTGAACTTCGATGTCCATTCCCAGCGGCAGAGGTGGAAGCTGGGGCAGATCGTTTTCTAAATCCTTGAGTCCGCTAGCCGTTTGTATTTCCACCATTTTCGGCATTTGCGGTACTTTGACGGTTTCCAAAGTGCCGATCATTCTTGCCAGAGCGAATTCTAGCTGAGAGCCAGGGTCGATCGCCACCCAACCTTGGTCAGTCATTTGCCTGACCTCGAAGTGGAGGTGAGGCCCTGTAGACATTCCCGTACTCCCGACGCGGCCGATCGTCTCTCCCTGTTTCACCCATTCTCCCGGTTTCACAAACAGTTCCGAAAGGTGGCCGTAGAGAGTTTCTTGAGACTTTTTGTTGTGGTTGAGAACCACCGTCAAACCGTAGCCGCCCAACCAATCGGCGATCGCCACTTGACCCGCATAGGCCGCCAGTACGGGCGTTCCCATCGGGGCCCCCAAGTCAGTTCCGGTGTGAAACCTGCCGTAGCCCATGACCGGATGAGTCCGCCACCCAAACGGCGAAGTAATTTCAGCAGCAATAGATAGCGGAAACAGCAGGCTGCTGTTGCCATTTCCGGGCAGGCCTGCGGGACGCGGCGTGAGATTGTAGTAAGCAAAACCGGTATTGCTGCCGCTGCTGACACTAACCGCACCGACTTGAACCGGCCCGAGTCCCATGCTGGGCGCTGGAGCGCCGCCGCCGTAAGATCCAGATCCGGCAGAATACCCAGCGTCTGCATAATACCCAGCGTCTGCGGAGTATCCGGGGTTAGCTGAGTATCCGGGGTTAGCTGAGTATCCGGGGTTAGCTGAGTATCCGGGGTTAGCTGAGTATCCAGCGCCTGCGGAGTAGCCCGGGGGTGCGTAAGCAGATTCCGGCGGGTGTGAACCGCCCCAAGGCTTGCTGCCTATTTGTTGAACGGCTTCACCGATTTTACTCAGAGGATTCCCGCTACTATTTCCGGCCGCAGTTTCCCGAACATTGTCTGGAAGGCTTTCTGGCAGATTTCGAGGAGGAGGGGCTGCAATATAGCCGTCGTCTGCGATCGGAGTTTCCTGTCTGTAGTTGGGTTCTCCTGCATCTGCCGTCACTGGCTCGGAAACAGGAGGAGGCGCGCACCCTCCTTGGCAGCCGGTCGATCGTTCTGCAAACTCTATTCTTGTTGGTGCTTCGTAGTCGCTGGTAGCGCCAACGCTGTAGTCTGTTTGGTCGGTTTCAGCATGGGCTGGGTTCACTGGCGCTTCAAAAGGCGGCTCCTGGGCCGTCGCTTCTGGCAGGGGAATCAGCGCGGGCTCCGGCAGATAATATTTGGTCGGAGGTGGTTCGCTGGCGTACTCCGGCTCGGACGGCGGTTTGGCATCGAAAGGCTCGGACGGCGGAACTTCTGCCTGCGGTGCAGGGTCTGGTTCTGGCTCTGCTTGGCTGAATTCGGGTTCCGGGGGCGGGAGAGGAGCTTCAAATAATGGCTGGAGGTCTGCTGCGCCTGAGACGGCTTGTTCTGCTGGCGGAGTTTCGGCTTGGGCCCACACTATGCCTTTGCTGAGCAGTCCCAGACTGGCAAGGCAACCCAGTCCCACCAGCAGTGAGCGCTCGGACAAAAGGCGCGATCGAGTCCGGGCGCCTGTAGGGTTCTTTTTTTGCTGTTTGCTGTTCAAATGGGCTGTTATTTGCTTGTCTGGAACTGGTTTCACTATTTTTTTCCCAACTCAACAGGGGGCGCAAGGATCTCGAAGTCAGGATCGAATGTATGGCAATCCTTGTCTTTGTATACAGGCCTAACTGATTTTACCGGGCTTGAGGCAATTTTTGTTTTGCACATAGAACAAGCTCGAATGCCTTCGCATTCAGTCGCGATCGATATCCGGGTGTTTTCGATCCCGATTGCACTTGCCTAGCATCCTGTGACGGCCACAATGATGATAGCGCTTTGGCGTTCGTCTATGTTAATTTGTTGCCTGTATTTCTCGGGTCATGCAAAATTGCGGCGCAGTCGATCGTCCTCAAACCGCCGAGTCAATCGATTTTAGATTTTAGATTTTAGAGGCGACCCCACGGATAAATGCGGGGGCTTGAGGATTTTCGATTTTGGATTGATTCCACGGATAAATCGCGTGGCGGGTACCACCTTTGAAATTCGTGGTCATCGCGATTTTTTCCTGAAAGCTGCCGCTGCCTTTAAACTTCGCGGACAAAATTGTTGATTGTTTAGAATACAAGCTAAATGATTCGCTTGGGTAAGGATAGGTTTCATGACTGTAGCTGGCGATCGCTTGACAAATTTTCCTGACTCTGAGTGCGCCGGAGGGCCTGACGGTATCAGTTGGGACTGGCAGAGTTCTGAAGGCTTTCCCTATCTGACTTGCAGCTTGCTTTCTCGCTGGTCTCACGGCTTTTTTACTCGCGATTTCTCGCCCCAGGGGCCGATCGAGCTGACGAAAGTTCTCGAACCCGCAGCGAAGGTTTACCGACTCCAGCAGGTACACGGAAATGCGGTACTCAAAACCACTGATTTGCCCCCGGTTGTGGCTCCGGCCCCGGAAAGCGCTGCCCCAAGCTATGCTGAGGCTGATGGCTTGGTTGCCGATCGAGAATTGGAGGCGCTGTGGGTTTGCTCTGCCGACTGCGTGCCTGTGCTGATTGCTGACGATCGCACGGGACTGGTTGCGGCAGTTCACGCGGGTTGGCGCGGGACTGCTGCTAAGATATTACCAGAGGCGATCGCTCAACTTGTGGCACAAGGCAGTCAACTAGAAAATCTGAAAATTGCTATGGGGCCGGCGATCGCTGGAAAGGTTTACCAGGTATCTGTGGAAGTAGCAGCGGAACTGGGAGCCACTATTGCTCCTAAGAGTGCCGTTAGTGCTACAGCCGACGGCATTCTAGAGTTTTTGCACCAACTGCCGGAAACGCCTGTCTCGGCCGATCCAGAGCCGGGAAAGGTACGCTTGGATGTTCGCCTCTGCAATGCTCTGCAATTGCAGCAGTTGGGAATCGATCTTTCTCAAGTGGCGATCGCTCCTTTTTGTACTTATTCTGACTCGGCTCGCTTTTTTTCCTACCGCCGCGATCGACTTAAAAAAGTCCAGTGGTCGGGAATTGTGAGCGCCTGCAGGACAAGTCCCTTCTGAAGGCATTTGGCAGAAGATAAAATTTTAGACGGCCAAGATAAAAATAAAAATCTTTGGATTCATTATTTTTTATTTCCGAATGCCGAATGCCTTGTAGCTTCTACCTTCCTAAGGTTTGCTGGTTCCTGTTTTAAAGCACTAAAAACTAGCACCAAAACTTTTGGGAAAGCGGCAGAGCCCCCGCCCCGCTTTCCTCTCTTGTTAAGATTGCTCTATAACGAGAGTCTTCAGCGGGTTATTACAATGAGTGAGCCAACTCCCTATCAACTGCTTGAAGTCGATGAAGATGCTTCCTTTGATGAAGTGCAAGAGGCCCGCACGCGCCTAGCTGAGCATTACAGCGGTGACAAGAAACGTTTGGAATCGATCGAAGCAGCTTATGACGCGATCCTCATGGATCGCCTCCGGCAGCGACAGGAAGGTAAAATTAAAGTGCCCGAACGCATCCGCTTTCCTGAGCGGCTGACTCCCGCACCCGCAAGCTTTACTCCGTCTCCTCCTAGTGGCAGCCCAGCTTGGTTGCAGCGGCTAATCGATACTCCTAGTCGATCGGACATTTTGTGGCCTGCTGGGGTTTATGCGGGGTTGGGCGGACTGAGTATTTATCCGGCGGCTAATGATTCTTTACTGCAGTTAACTCTGGCTCTTGGGGTCGGCTGTTGTCTTTATTTTGTTAATCGCAAGGAACAAAAATTTGGTCGGGCCGTGCTGCTGACTGTGGCTGGCTTGGTTATAGGCTTGGTGCTGGGAGGCTTGTTGGGTTCTTTGGTCAGTCCGGCATTTATAACAACTGAGAAATTTATCGCTTTGTTTACGTTTTTAATTCTGTGGCTGGTCAGCGGTTTTCTGCGATAGTCAGTTGACAGTTGACAGTTGGCAGTTGTCAGTTGTCAGTTGTCAACAGTCATCAATCATTCGTCAACCATCAACTGTCATTAGTTATTGGTAATTGTTAATTGGTAATTAGTAATTGGTAACAATCAACTAACTACTAACACCTAAAACTTACGAACCAACCAATAACAATAATTAACCACTGCCAACTGCCAACTGCCAACTGCCAACTGTCAACTGTCAACTGTCAACTGACAACTGACAACTGACTATCTAAAATAATCTCAACTGCTTCACTCAAATTGTTGGCAATTAAATCCGGTTGGTGCATTTCTAGTTGGGTGCGATCGCGAATTCCGCACAAAACACCAATTACCTTGACACCGTGCGTTTTTGCTGCTATAATATCTGCCTCCGTATCACCCACCATCCAAATGTCAGAAGCCGACGGCAATTCGGCGAGAGCTTTTGCCATCAGCAGAGGCTTATCTTTGATATCCCCGGTTTTAACGTAATCGTTGGGGAGGCAATAGCGACGGTTTTCAGGGAAAAATTTCCCTAAATTGCAGCGGTTGAAGGCTTCGTCTAGTTCCCTGACGCGGCGCATGGTCATCACCGCTAAGTCTACTCCAGCGCGCTGCACCTTTTCGAGGGTTTCCACGGCGCTGGGAACTGGTCGATCGTAAATCATGTAGGGTAGGGTATGGACGGTTTGACGCCGTTTCTGGGCAAATTCGCGGGCTTGGGCTGCGTCTAATCCTGAGAGGATGCCAATTTCGGTTTCGGGAACCCGCGCGCGCTTCATGTCCCAAAACTCGGCTTTGGGAAGTTCGCGTACTGGTTGGCCCGAACGCTGAGTCTCGGCGAGACACTGCTGGTAAACTCGGTAGTAGCGATCGGACACGTCCATAATCGGGCCGTCAAAGTCGGTAATAAGTCTCAGCATTTAGCAGAGTATTTTTAAGCTTTTATACAAATTGTTCGATATTATATCACTTAAAGGTATATAGCAATCCTAAATGATTTGCTTGCATTAAATGATTTGCTTGCATTATACGCGAGCTTTCTGGCTCGCACTGCAAGGATTCTGGTCTCGCTCGATTTTGCGGCTGATGCGAGGATTGCTATAGCAGCCGCCCTCACGGTTAGGAAGTTCTTAATTTCTGAAACATGAGATACAGCATATTCCAGGTTTGTGAAGTACAGTAGCAGCAACTTGTCAACCAGTTTTTGAAGTGGTGAGGATTGACTAAATCAAGCACAGTAGCAAGTATTACATCCAGGGTAAACGCATCTTAAATGTTATCCAAAACATGGTAAAATGGAATGTTGAGCTAAATCAAGCGCGTAGTTCATAGGTGCGATCGATGGCGAAAGGTTTTACTTCAACTTTAACTTCCCAACGAAAACCAACAGTTTTATCGAAGACGACGAACTTTTTGAACGCCAGTTTTTTAAATCATTTTGAAATCTTGAGAGATCCAAGAATAGAAAGAAGTAAGCTGTTGCGGCATTTAAATTGTCTGTCAAAAAACAATCAAACAATGAGTGGGGAGTAGGTTGGGCGGGACGCCCGCCGAGTATGTGCAATTTAAATGCGCGACAGCTTATTACTCAGGTTTTAGCAAAAATCACCAGCCGCACGCCGGCTCAGATTAAACAATTACTAGATGCGACGATCGAACGGCTAATAGAACCTCAACAAGCTCCCTTTTACCAAACAGCTACCCAACAGAATGGTCAATAACATTTCAGGAATGGGTTGACAGTCATCGTACCCTAAATCTCCCGATTCTTTCAGATGAAGCTATTAGCCGAGAGAGCATTTATGGAGACAGAGGTTAAATGCCATTCCTCGTAGATACAAACATACTTCTGCGTAGTGCATCATTCTTCCTCCTCAATCAAATTGTAGGGTGCGTCAGACGAAGTTATAGGGCGATTATCGAGGGTTTGGGATCTGACACACCTTACTCGATTAAGCACGCGGGATTCAGCACAGGGCAGTGTCGTTTCTCTACAAATCCTACAATAAATATCATTTGTAGGGACACAACACTGTTGTGTCCTTTGGCTGTGGTCATCACGGTTTTTTGTTAATAACAATCCCGATTTTTGGGAGGACACGGCAGTGCCTTTTCCCTACAAATCCTACAATAAATATCATTTGTAGGGACACAACACTGTTGTGTCCTGGCTGTGGCAATCACGGTTATTTGTTAATAACAATCCCGATTTTTGGGAGGACACGGCAGTGCCGTTTCCCTACAAACTAATTATTTTCCTCACTCCTCGCTAACAGCCAAACCCGAAACCACAGGGGCGATCGCATTTAACTTCAAAACAGGGTGCTCCCCTTCCACCTGCTGGCAATTCCACTCATTTCTAAACAGCAAAACAGGTCGGCCCCAACTATCTTTCACCGTCACCGTATTAAACAGCCGTCCAACTTTTGCCAGCGCATCCCAACCGCCGTCAACCCAACGAGCTACACTGTAAGGCAACATATCGATCGTCGTTTCCACATTATATTCCGACTGCATTCTGAACTGCACAACTTCAAATTGCAGTTGCCCGACAGCCGCCAAAATTGGCTCGCGTTTCGACTCATCAACCGAGTACATAATTTGCACTGCGCCTTCTTCCTGCAACTCCGAAACGCCCTTGCGGAACTGCTTAAACTTAGAAGGATTGGGATTTCTCAAAAAAGCAAAAAGTTCAGGAGAAAAACAGGGAATCCCTTCATATTCGAGTTTTTGGCCGGTGTAAATAGTATCGCCGATCGCAAAAACCCCCGGATTGTTCAAACCGATCACGTCGCCCGGGTACGCAACCTCGATCGACTCCCGATCCTGAGCAAATAACTTTTGAGGCCTTGACAAACGCACCGTTTTACCGCTGCGAGCGTGAGTCACGTTCATGTCCTTTTCAAACTTGCCCGTACAAACCCGAATAAACGCCACCCGATCGCGGTGTCTCGGGTCCATATTCGCTTGCAATTTAAACACAAACCCCGTAAAATCTTCATAAGTTGGCGGCAAGTCTCCGGCGCTGCTCTTGCGGGCGATCGGCTTCATAGCGTAATCTAAAAACGCATTTAAAAACAGTTCTACCCCAAAATTGCTCATCGCGCTGCCAAAGAAAACAGGCGTCATTTTGCCAGCCCGAACTAAATCTAAATCGAGTTCAGTTCCCAACTCATCCAGCAGTTCCAATTCTTCTTTGAGCTGATAGTAAAGGTCTTGTTCCAACAAATCTTCAATGCGCGGATCGCCCAATTCGATGACAGTATCAACAGCAGCGCGAGAACCGTGTTTAGTCCGCTCGAATAAGTGAATTTTGCGCCCTCTGCGATCGAAAACACCTTTAAAGCGATCGCCCGTACCTATCGGCCAATTTACCGGATAAGTCTGCAACCCCAATTCCTTCTCAATTTCGTCCAACAAATCCAAAGGTTCTCTGCTAGGGCGATCGAGCTTATTAAAGAAAGTAAAAATAGGCAAACTTCGCAGCTTACAAACTTCAAATAACTTCCGAGTTTGCGGTTCCAAACCCTTAGCAGCATCCTCCAGCATCACCGCATTGTCAGCCGCCGCCAGAGTGCGATAAGTATCTTCGCTAAAATCTTGGTGTCCCGGAGTATCGAGCAGATTAATGTGATAATTTTGATATTCAAACTGCAAAACAGTAGAAGTAATAGAAATTCCCCGCTGCTGTTCCATCGCCATCCAGTCAGATGTAGCGTGTCGCTGAGCTCGCCGCGCTTTCACAGAACCTGCTTCGTGAATTGCACCTCCGTAAAGCAGCAGCTTTTCTGTCAAAGTAGTTTTACCCGCGTCGGGGTGCGAAATAATAGCAAAGTTGCGCCGGCGCTCAACAGCAGTTAGCAGTTCAGTTTCGAGTTCTGTTGTCATCACAAATTAGGTAGGGGAATCATCACCCGATCGCCATTATAGCCTGTGCTACAGTTGGTATTAAAGGTAAAATTATCACTAAAGTCAAGGAAAGAAAACTAATATGTACGACTCCGACAAGCGGAAGCTGCTATCACTGGTGTGCCACGGGGCTATTTTTTTCAGCACGTTAGTGTTCTCGATCGGAGCGCCGATCGCTGTATTGTTAGTATCAGACGACCCAGTGGTCAAAGAAAACGCCACAGAAGCGATCAATTTTCACCTTAATGTATGGCTGTACAGCACCGTGATTGTGGTGTTAACTGTCGTCACTTTCGGTCTTGCCGGCTTTATCCTAGTGCCCCTAGGTTATCTGCTGCATTGGGGACTGACAATAATGGCTATCCTCCACGTTTTGCAAGAACCTAACACACCTTACCGCTACCCTTTTATTTTCCGAATAGTTTAGACAGCAAATCGCGCTTCAGCATCGATTTCAACAACCCGATTTCTGCTTGAAGAAATCGGGTTTTTAATTGTTTTATAACAGAAGGAAGAAGGAAGAAGGAAGAAGGAAGAAGGAAGAAAAATAAACTATCCGCCATGCCCAATGCCCAATTCCCAATGCCCAATTCCCAATGCCCAATGCCCAATTCCCAATTCCCAATTCCGAAATTTCATCTAATTTCAGCAACTCTCACAGTATCTGTAGGCGGCATCATTGCCTCTTTCGCATTCAACTTTTGATTCAACTCGCGAATCCGGCGCGACAGCAAGCGAATAATATTGACAGCAATTCCCGGCGTTTCATCGATCGCATCATATAGCTGCATTTGAGTCAGCATCAAACACTCTGATTGTTCCAGAGTAGAAATAGAAGCCGATCGAGGTTCAGCATCAAACAGCGACATTTCTCCGAAACAAGCCCCCGCTTTCAACTGTGCCAAATCCCGATCGCCTATATGAACCCGCACCGTTCCCGATACCAAAATATAGAGCGATCGACCTTCCTGTCCTTCCGTAAAAATCCTGTGCTTGGAAGGAAACGAAAGTTCATCCATTACCGATGCTAGACGCACGAGAAAATCATCCCGCAGTTCCTTAAAAATCGGAACCTCCCTGACAAACAATAGGCGTTCGACGCTGGTTAACATAATGCGATGCAGTGATTAATTTAAACTTAAACAAAGGAAGAGGCATTGGGCATTGGGCATTGGGCATTGGGCATTGGGCATTGCGGATAGTTTATTTTTGTTCCTTCTTCCTTTTCCCTCTTCCTTCTTCCTTCTTCCTTCTTCCTTCTTTCTTTACCTTTTCCCCCCAGCACCCAACTCTGCCATCATCTCTTCAACTTGAGCTGATACCAAATTATCGGGGTCATTTTGCAGCCTGGGCAACAATTCGACCAAAGCCCGCGGCGATGCTATTTTTAAATAGGCTAACACTGCTTCGCGGACAAAACCCGTCGGGTGCTGCAGACAGACGAGAGTTTGTTGAGCAGTAAGGCTCCAGCGCGCTTCCCTTGCCAAGTGAAAGCAGCAAGCCAAGGCCCAATCTGAAAGGAAGTGGCGCAATTCTAGCAAGCGGCGCAAACGATCGCTAGGGGTTAGAGGTTTGTAAACCATCAATTCGGAGAGATTGCTCAATTTTTCTCTTTCCGAGTGCTGATCCAACAAATTGATCAGCGATCGCTTCCTAGCTATATCCACAGTATTGTCGAGAATTTCCAATCCCCTAGCAACCAAAGAAGGTTGGCCGGAAGCGATGTTGAAAGCAGCGGCTTGTACAGTGTCCAGCGGATAAAGAAACTTCATCAGCAAAAAACACCGCTCCTTAGCATCAGCTTCTAACCCCGCCAGAGCCCGCTGCAACAATTGAGCCGTATCGTTCCCAGGTGCCCCGGTGCTGTTGGCATCCCGATCGGATAAATTGCCGTAGGTTGTAACCCCAGACAAATCTACCAAACCTGCATAAATTTGACCGATAAACATGAGCTCCTGTTCCATGAGAGTTTCCAAGCCGCTGCGGCCGATGCGGTCTAGAACCCCTTCTATCCCCGCTTCCGAAGGCATTTTCAACAGGATGCGGAGGATATTGCGCCTGGTAGTTCCCCAAGCCGTCATCAAATTGCTGACCAAAATGTCGATCGCCTCCACAGTTCCAATTTGACCCAGAGCCGTCCAAGCTTGCAACCTGACCAAATCCGACTTGTGGATGTCCTCAGCCAAATACACGAGCAAAGGAATGGCGTCGTTGTGAAGTTTGACTATAGCCTGCAAAGCCGCTTCCCTAGTCGATTTGTAACCGAGTCCGCGCAGCAGCGAAGGATAATATTCTTCCGAATGAGTAGACGAAATCACGTCTAACAGAGCGCAGCGAACTCGCAGAGATTCATCTTGCAACAGATTGGGGATGTGCAGCCGCAGTCCTTGCAAATAATCAGCTTCTCCCAGAGCCCGCGTCCCCATAACACGTTCCCGCTCTTGCTTGTGCGTCAGCATTTGTCGCAGCGTATTAGTAGCCTCTGCCTTTTGCTGGCGATCGCCCCTTCTCATAATTAAAGCAGCAGCCGTACCCCGCACCACCGGATCGACCGTCGGCTGCAAGTAAGGCCGCAAGCTGTCGATATTCGGTTCAGGTTCCGTCAGCCAGATGTAGCGCAAAGCCAAGGCCAGCACCTCCGGCGGCAAAGATTGCTGCGAGAGTGAGCGAACAGCTTCTAAATATGCGGGGTTCGGGTGTTGCAGCATCGTTTCCAAGCTCTGGCGCTGCAAAACTGGAGACAGCGAATCGAGGAGGGGAGCCAGAACTTCTCCGACATTTTTGGGGTCAATTTGCGTCAGGAGTTCGATGCAAGAGCGCTTTTCATCTTCGCCCCCCGGCTGTTCTAGAGTTTCCACGACTGCGCGCTTGAGAGCTTTGAGGTCAACGTCTGTGACGCCCAAGCGCCCCCGCTCCGCACTTTTGACCAACAAACCCACGTATTGAGAGCGGATCAGCCAGACCACAAACACCCACACCAGCGCCAACACTACGATCGCGCCAATAAATACCAAACTTTGCTGGTCGTGAAATGCCTTTTGGTCTTGGTGGGGGAGTATCTTGTCTGTCACCCACAGCATAATCAGGATGCCGACCCCTGTAGCTCCGCAGGACAAAGGTTCGCCTACACCGTTGACCAGAGTTTGAATGCCCGATCGAATATTGTCTGGAATCGGTTGAAATAAAACCGGGCTAACGGTTTCCAACAGCGTGTAGTGCAGCAGTTCGTCTAAAAATCTCAGCAATATCAGCCCGATGAACACAGATACTAGCTGGCCCAGGGATGCTCCTATGGTCAGCACCCCGAGTATCGCGATACCCGCCGGCAAAATCACCGCCGTCACGAATACACCGATTCTTTCCACCAACCGGCTCGAAGCGAACCACTGAGTCGCCACTTGAAACAGGCCTTGTATGCCTTCGTAAATGCCCAGGAAGCTAGCGATCCAGCTAGCTCCGTCTCCCGGGTTTTGGTATTCTAGCTGGCTGTAGAATTGGAAATCTACCAGGACGTAGAGGACTTCTGCGAGGACGAAGAAACTGACTAGAGGTACGGCGTATTTTTGGAGGGGGCCTGTAACTTTGCGGGCGGTAAATTCTTCTTGGTCGTCTTCGTCGTCATCCGTCCAGTGAGCCGTTTCCGGGAATGCTTGGCGGTATTTTTCCGTTAGGTAGTAGAGTAAAACCGAGCCTGTCGCCACCATTAACCCCGATATGAGGGTAACGTTTTTTAGTCCGACTACGTGCAGCAAAACAGGCAGAGAAAACCCGCTGACTACTCCAGCTACTAGATAGCCGCTGCTGACTAGAGGATAGGTGCGCTTGATTTCTCTAATGTTAAACAGTTGGTTGGATGTGATCGAAGTGTTGAGGTCGTTGAGGACATAGCAAGCTTCCACCCACAGCCACATCAAAAAAATAGTAATAAAAGCGATGCTGATGCCAGCTATCTTAGTATTTTCGTAGCCGATGCCGAATCGAAACAAAAATAGCGGTACCGACATCATTGCCAGAACCACTACGACGGTGCGCCTCAGCGGCAGGATTTTTTGCAGCCACGAGTAGACAAAGCCCAGACCCGAACCGATAAATGCGCTGGCTATATAGATAAAAGGCATTTTGTCGGCACCGTACTCGTCTAAGAACAGACCTACCGTGCTGAGTTCCAGCCAGATCAGCCCGACGGAGGTTAGAGTGTAGACGAGGAACATCAGTACGGTTCGCTCTACTTCTTCCGATCGCAGGTTGAGCGAGCGCAGCACTTTTTGTCCTGCTCCCGCCCAAGCACTGATTTGAAAATTTTCCATGCTTCTCGTGCGTTGATATCCCGATTTGTGGTAGCGTGTCACCGATCTCCGGCATCCGGGCGAGCGATCGCCAGTCAATCGATTTGAGATTTGAGATTTTAGATTTGAGATTTACTCCACAGACGAATCTGGGAGAGCGAACTTGGGTCTAAAATTTTTTGCCCTCCACGACAGGAGTCGGAAACTTGTATCCGTTTTTGGGCGGGGTGATTAGTCCACCGTCACCAGTCTATGACTGATGACTGATGACTGATGACTAATGACTATGTATTTATACTTTCTTGGGCGACAGCAGCATCATCATACTGCGTCCTTCTTTTTTCGGGGCTTGCTGCACTTCTGCTATTTCCTGCAAATCTGTGGCCATGCGCTTGAGCAAGTCCTCTGCTAGGTTGCTGTGTTGGATTTCCCGACCTCTGAACATGATCGTGGCTTTTACTTTGTCCCCAGATTTGATAAAGCGGTCTGCCAGTTTGAGGCGCACTTGGTAGTCGTGTTCTTCAATTTTGTAGCGCATCTTCACTTCCTTCACGTCGGCAGTGTGCTGCTTCCGCTTTGCTTCTCGCGCTTTCTTTTCCTGCTCGAATTTGTACTTCCCGTAGTCCATTACCCGACATACGGGCGGGTCAGCTTTGTCGCTGACAAGTACGAGATCCAGTTCTTTTTCCTCTGCCAGGCGCAGAGCTTCTGAGGGCGTCAATATCCCTAGTTGCGCGCCGTCGGTATCGATCACCCGGATTTTGGGGTATCGAATGTTTTCGTTGATCTGGGGTAGATTGCGATTTTGTCTTCTTTCAATCACAGGCATGAATGGTTTTACAAGCAGTAGTTTAATAGTGAAGCTTCTTGATAGTTACAGGTTCGATCGGCCAATATTTCACTTGTCCGATCGTCGAACTGTTTTGTAAGGTGTTACCCTTACTGGACGTACTACCGCGCCCTCTCTCCCCTCAGCTTCCTCGTTGGGGAATATTTGGACGATCGTAAATTAAGTCTTACAATACTTGCTATTCTACTCAGTTTGGCTGAGTTTCTGCGTAGTTTTATTTTAACTTCACACACGATCGCCCGCCCCGTTGCCCGACCGATGACAAAACGGTCAAAAATTCAGGGTAAAGCGTTAAGGATGAGGTAAAACGGCTTTTTTTACCCCATAGATCCCTGTCTGGCAAGTCCCGCAAGTCGCCTGATTTACCTTGTAGAATAGGTATAAGCAAGTGTAAATTTATGTTGCGAGCTGAGGCAAAATTGACAAATTCTCTGCTGTGGCACCAACGGGTGGGAACTCAACGAGACTGGGTGTGGCGCGGTTGGCAAACTCGCTACAGTTATTTGCGGCCGGAT
Organism: Microcoleus sp. N3A4; assembly: GCF_036701805.1. Taxonomy (NCBI): domain Bacteria; kingdom Bacillati; phylum Cyanobacteriota; class Cyanophyceae; order Oscillatoriales; family Microcoleaceae; genus Microcoleus; species Microcoleus sp. N3A4. The sequence goes on along the minus strand of NZ_JAUBRJ010000010.1, from coordinate 81,300 downwards.
GGGGCACGAAATCAAGGCGCGATCGAATTTCAAGATTCTACGGCCGAGGCAATTGCCCCTGCCGCATCGGGAACGCCGATTATTTTACTGCACGGCTTTGGAGCTTCGATCGGTCACTGGCGGCAAAATCTCGCCCAACTCGCCGAAAACCACACGGTTTACGCCTTGGATTTGTTGGGGTTTGGCGCTTCCCAAAAAGCTCCGGTCAACTACTCTGTGTCTTTGTGGGTCGATCAAGTTTATGATTTTTGGCTGACTTTTATCAGAGAGCCGGTAGTCTTGGCAGGAAACTCGATCGGCTCGCTGATTTGTCTCGCCGCCGCTGCTGCTCACCCGGACATGGTGGCCGGCACGGTGATGATTAGCCTCCCAGATCCCTCTGTGCGAGCCGAGGCGGTGCCCGGATGGCTGCTCCCGGCGATCGAAGCTGTAGAAAGTTTGTTTGTTTCCCCGCTCTTACTCAGGCCTCTGTTTTATTTTGCCCGCAAGCCTTCCTTTGTCCGCCGTTGGGTTGGCTTTGCCTACTCCAACCCCGAAGCTGTTACCGACGAATTAGTTGAAATTCTAGCAGGGCCCGCAGGCGATCGGGGAGCGGCCCGCGCCTTCTGCGCTTTATTTAAGGCTGTAGGCAGTTCACAATTTGGCCCTAGTGTCAAGACTGTGATGCGAAATTTAACAATCCCGATGCTGTTAATTTGGGGCAAACAAGACGTGCGATTCGTTGTAATGTGAATCACGGTTCAAATCCGTACATAACATTACCAACCAACTCCAAAAAAGAAGGTTGAACTCTCGGTCTGATGCGGGTGAAAATCCCGCCCACCAGACTCAGGTGTGACTCCCTATCTGCCTACACTGACCAGACTCGGTTTCTGGAGAGTGAAGCTAGGAACAGGGCGCAATCAGACATCCATTGTGGGGTGACACTGGCGCTAACGGGGAGTTCCTACGGTGAAAACAGAACCTAAGAAAGCAACCTATTGCCAAGCGGGACACAATACCAAAACCCGACTTCATTGGAGTTTATTCCTGCCGAGCTTGTTTTGAGCAACGGTATGAGTCTAAGGAATCCAATGGTTGAAGTGGTTCCACCTAACGGAACAAAACAATCTAACCGAGGGAACGAATAAAAACGGACTGAGGGTCAAGGGGAAGTCGAACCCCAAGTAGGCTAGACGAGCAGCGGAATCCCCTTAGTCCGGGTAGGACAGACCGTAATTGGTCTGAGGTGTTCAGAAAACATAAGTTAGAACAGAGCATGATTAGACACAGCAGCGATGTTAGTGAATCTTGGAAGACGTTACCTTGGAAGAAATTCCGAAGGGACTTATTTCGCCTACAAAAACGAGTGTTTAAAGCGATTCAGGTTGGAGACAAGCCGAAAGCGAAGTCCCTTCAAAAGCTAATTCTGAAATCTCGGGCTGCAAGAATGTTGGCGATACGTCAAGTAACTCAACTAAACGCTGGCAAAAAGACTGCGGGAATCGATAAAAAAGCCTCACTCACATTTGAGGAAAGGTTTGCCCTGAGTGAAGAACTCAGAGCCAAAAGTAACAACTGGAAACATCAGAAGTTACGTTCAATACCAATCCCAAAAAAGGATGGGAGTACCCGCCTCCTTAAGATACCGACTATCGCCGATAGAGCGTGGCAATGCCTCGCAAAATACGCGCTAGAGCCAGCACACGAAGCAACTTTTCACGCTACGAGTTATGGATTTAGAACAGGAAGGTCGGCACACGACGCACAAAAAATTATGTTCAACAATCTACGCTCTTACTGCAACGGAATAGAGAAACGGGTTATCGAACTCGATATCGAAAAATGCTTCGACAGGATAAGCCACAACAGCATCATGGAACGACTGATTGCCCCAAGAGGCATCAAGACCGGAATATTCCGCTGTCTAAAATCAGGAGTCAATCCAGAGTTTCCCGAACAAGGAACCCCGCAAGGGGGCGTGGTAAGTCCATTACTCGCCAATATCGCTCTCAATGGGATTGAGGAAATACATCAATCAGTTCGCTATGCGGACGACATGGTAATAATTCTGAAACCTAAAGATAATGCGGAGGCAATACTTGATAAAGTCAGCGAATTTCTGGCAGAACGAGGTATGAAGGTTAGTGAAAAGAAAACTAAGCTAACAGCTACGACAGATGGGTTTGACTTCCTCGGTTGGCACTTCAAAGTGCAAAACAACGGGAAATTTAGATGCGTTCCATCAGCGGACAATTTTAAAGCGTTCCGCCAGAAGGTAAAACACATCGTTAACAACTCGAATTATGGTTCTACAGTCAAAGCTGAGAAATTAGCCCCTGTAGTTAGAGGTTGGAGAAATTACCATCGCTACTGTAAATTGGATGGGTCACGGTTATCGCTGTGGTTCACCGAAAAAAGAGCCTTCAAGGTATTCAACAAGGAAGCAAAACAGAATCGCTACACTGTCGAGAAATTGATAGAAAAAGCATTCCCGGCGGTTCCTTACTCCGAAAGCAAATTTGTCAATGTCAAAGGGGAGAAATCGCCTTACGACGGAGATATCACCTACTGGAGCGAACGTAACAGCAAACTCTACGACGGTGGAACCTCTAAAGCCTTAAAACGGCAAAACCATAAATGTGGAAAATGTGGCTTAAAAATGCTAGGCGATGAAAAGGTACATCTGCATCACGTAGATGGTTGCCACAGTAATTGGAAAATAAACAACCTTCTAGCGGTTCACGAAAGCTGCCACGACTATATCCACATGAGCAAAGGCGAAAGCCAAGAACATCGGGAGCTGGGTGCGGGGAAACTCGCACGCCCAGACCTAACAGAGAGGGGCGGGGAACAATATCCCCCCTCGACTCAACCCGGATGATTCCCCCTCGGTTCGCCCGACCCCACCAATTTGTCGAATGCAATCCCAATTATGTAGAGCTAGTTGAATTAGACAATGCGGGCCACTGTCCCCAGGATGAATGCCCGGAACAAGTAAATCAAGCAATTTTGAACTGGATGAGCGGAAATTTTGCACCTGCGGGCAATAAGAGCAAATTGCAGTGCTGTTGATTAGACACAGGGCGGTGCGTTGGTAATGGCAAAAAATAACTTGCAGGTATCGATCCCGCTCAAAAATAAAGTTCCTAGAACTCGATCGCACCCGGTGGTATGGTATTACAAAACTTCCCTCACTTGAAAGTCAGTCGATTTGAGTGTTGAGATTTGAGATTGACTTTAGGGCAGATCGGGGGGCTTGAACTAACGCAAACAACTTTTTCGCTCTGGCCGACTGCTGTGGGAAAGCAAGTCTCCATTTTTCGGTGAGGTCATTTATCTAATTCTATGGTAGGTTTTTTCAGAAAGTCAGAGATTGACACAATCGCTAAGATAGTGTATCTTCTCTAACTGGTAGTACACATACAAGTTATGCAGTTAGTCGAAAGGCAGGTCATCAAACCAAATCACAGGTTTTATCCAGAAGCCGATCGATTGCTTCTATTGTTCAAAAGTCTTTACAACTGCAATAACTATATCTACAGTCAAAACTTTTTCCGTCAACCAACCAATGCTCTGGCTGTCGATCGTGCACTCAAAAAGAGTGTTAATGACAAAGCATTGCCCGCCAAAGTAACACAGAACACTCTCCGGTTACTGCTGACAGCATGGACTAGCTATCATCGTGTCACATTGGCGGGCGCGGTCGCGAACCTCCAACTAAGTTTCAAGCCGCACCGACAATTCCTGACTAGAAAATTTCAACAAAAAAAGAAAGAAGGGGCTCTATGTAGTTGTATTTAACTGTCAAGCTCTCAGCAACAAGGCTTGCCCAAAAGCATATGCCAGTCGATCTGGGAGTAACATTTAGCTGCCTTCAAAAGTCACCTCAATCTGGGAACTCCGGATTGTTCCCGAGGTAGGTTGTTAAGTTGTTGGGGTGGTTGATGAAAAGTTAGAACAAAACGCAAATGTAAACCGGATTATCAGCCTTGCCACAACCAGTTTCGCCAATATTAAAGAGCTATGAAACCTCTCCCTTGAAGAGCCGTAAAATTCTACCTTCTAGCTTCAAAAGACACCTTGTTTCTTGTTCCTAAAAATAAATACCTTCCCTTGTACCAGCAATCTTTCAGTCACCTTATAACCGATCGCCCCCAAGTATACGGGCAAGTTCAAAAATGCCAGAATCTGGCATTTTGGAGCCTGTTAACGCATAAAAAAGTCAATTTAGCCAACAACTGACGGCCCCAAGCCCCCGGTCGGCTGGCGGCTAACTGCTGAAAGCCGATCGGGCAAGCAGCGCCCTTCCAGCTTTTGGCAGTAACGCAAACGAGGAAAAAACTGTCGTGAAATTCCACTGGCTACTACCGAGTTTCTTAAGTGTATTTTTGCTCGCCGGAGCCGCCGAAGCAGCTAGACTGCAATCCTGGCGGTTTAATGCTTCAGAGAACCGGCTCTACATTAAAACAGAGGGGGGAGTGCAACCCAAGGCTCAACTAATTTTCAACCCGACGCGGTTGGTAATTGACTTGCCGGGGACGAGTCTGGGCAGTCCCTCGGTCAGCAAACCGCTCTCAGGGGCGATCGAATCGGTACGGGTAGGGCAGTTTGACAACGATACAACCAGAATTGTGGTTGAGATCAGAGACGGGTTTACTCTAGACCCCCAGCAAGTAAAATTCCGGGGGATTTCTCCGAGCGAGTGGACAGTGGATTTGCCGGCGCCAGTGCGGGGCGAAACTCAAAATCCGATTTCAGAACCTGGGGGAGAAAGGTTATCGGTTGAACCTTCAGCACCCCAAACCCAGTCTGCCGAGGCGACTGTAGTTCAGAACGTTCAGGTGACGGCGGACGGTTTTTTAGTCCGCACTGCGGGCGGCAGCCCCCAAATTAATTTTCAACAAAGTCGGGCTGGGGACATCGCCACCCTCGATATTGAAGGAGCTACTTTAGCTCCGGGCCTGAGCAGCCAACAGCCTCAAACGAACGGCAAGCACGGGGTTGACAAGATTGAAGTCCGGCAACTGCCAACAGACCCGCCCGTTACCCGCGTGACTTTGCGGATGAAGAGTTCTAATACTGAGTGGCGGGCGTCTGTGAGCAATTTGGGCGGGGTTGTGCTATTGCCTGGAAGCGTAAGACAGCCCTCGGTTTCCCGCCGCTTGACTGTAGATCCTCCGGCGAGACAAGCTCAAGGAAATTTAGCGAGAGTTCAGTCAATTGATTTAGCTAGTAACGGCACGCAACTGGTGGTGAGAACTGACCGCCAAGTCTCCTATACCAGCGGGTGGGACCAGGCGTCGAGAGCTTACTGGATCAGGATCGCTTCTAGTTCTCTGGCGGGGCAAATTCCTCAGCTCGATGCCAACAGTCCTGTATCGTTTACTGCTAGCCAAGAAGACGCGGAGACTGTGGTGATTTGGGTGCAGCCGCGATCGGGGGTACAGGTAGGCAGGGTGACGAGACCTAGCCCGCAGTTGCTCTCTTTGCAGTTGCGATCGTCGAATGCTAGCGCGCAGCCGCCTGTGACTCGCACTCCCAGCCTGCAACCTTTGCCGAGAAGCAGTGTCGGAACCGGCGATTTGCCCCAAGTTTCTAACCGCCGCGCCGTGGTAGCGATCGATCCGGGTCACGGTGGCCGCGATCCGGGGGCAGTGGGGATTCAAGGCATTCAGGAGAAGGAGATTGTTTTGGATATCTCGTTTCAGGTGGCGAGGCTGCTGGAACAGCAGGGGGTGCAGGCGGTGATGACTCGGACTGACGACAGCGAAATCGACCTGGAACCGAGAGTTTCTTTGGCGGAACGGGTGAATGCTACTTTGTTTGTCAGCATTCACGCTAATTCCATTAATATGAGCCGGCCGGATATTAGCGGGATTGAGACTTATTATTTCGATAACGGGGAAGATTTGGCCCGGGTGATTCACAGCAGTGTTTTGCAGGGGACGGGGGCGACTGACCGCCGGGTGCGGCAGGCGAGATTTTATGTTTTGAGAAAGACTTCTATGCCTTCTGTTTTGGTGGAGGTGGGTTTTGTCACGGGTGCTGAGGATGCTGCTAGGCTTTCTGACCCAGCTTACCGCAGTCAAATGGCGGCTTCGATCGCTCGCGGCATTTTGTATTATCTTCAACAAAGATAATGGGCAGTGGGCAGTTGACGGTTGACTGTTGACGGTTGACTGTTGACTGTTGATTAATGTTATTGGTTATTTGTTATTAGCCACAGCAAACGATTAACCAATGACAACAGACAAATGACAACTGCCAACTGCCAACTGACAACTAATTATTAACAAATGACAACAGACTCTGGACAACAAAGAATCGGTATTTTTGACAGCGGCGTGGGCGGTTTGACTGTTTTGACCCAGTTGTACCGACAATTGCCCAACGAATCGATACTTTATTTTGGAGATACGGCGAGGCTTCCTTACGGCACTCGCGCGGCGTCGGAAATTGTGGAGTTTGTCCGCGAAATTATGGCGTGGTTGGTGGAACAGGATGTGAAAATGGTGATTATGGCCTGCAACACCAGTTCTGCTTTGGCGATGGAGATGGTGCAGGCTGAATTTGATATTCCGGTGCTGGGAGTAATTCTGCCGGGGGCGCAGGCTGCGGTGCAGCAAGGCAAGCGGATCGGAGTCATCGCAACTCCTGCTACGGCTGCTAGCAATGCCTATCGAAATGCGATTTTGGAAATGGACGATTCTTGTCGGGTTTGGCAGGTTAGCTGTCCGGCTTTTGTGCCGCTGGTGGAGCAAAACCGGATTCACGATCCTTATACTTCTGAGGTGGCTCGGGAATATTTGGCTCCTTTGATTCAGCAGCGCATCGATACGCTGATTTACGGCTGCACTCATTATCCGCTGTTGGCTCCTGTGCTGCGCTCGCTTTTGCCTGCTGGGGTGACATCGATCGATCCTGCGGTGCGGGTGGTGGCTGCTGCTGCCAGAGAATTGGAGCTTTTGGGGCTGCGGAATGCTGGTACTGCGCTGCCGACTCGTTTTTGCGTGAGCGGCCCCCCGCAGCAGTTTGCGGAGTTGTCGGTGCAGTGGCTGGGTTGCACTCCTGCTGTTGAGAAAATATCCCTGCCGACAGTTGCACGATCGCCCGTATCGCTGGAATCTGTCGAATAAGCCCGAAAATTTATCGGTTGTTAGATAGATCGTCCGCCGTACAGCATTTACCCCCCAAATCCCTGCTTTGCTACGGGATTTAGGGGGTAAATTTTTTGCTGCAATGCTCCCATCCGATTAACGCAAAGCCTATTTTCGATTAAAAGTACCGATCGATCCAAAATCTAAAATCTAAAATTGTCCGATGTCCCATGCCCGTACTCCACCCTACTTGATACTAGACATCAATTTGTAATAAAATGCAACAAAAGCTTTGATGAACAATGCAAATAATGTCCTATACGTGCTGGATCTCTTCAGCCTTGAACCATGTCACCCTATGTATCGCAAGCAGTTTTACTTGTAGACGGCTATAACATCATTGGACTTTGGCCTCGCCTCCGAGAGAAGCGCGATCGCGACGAACTCGAAACAGCTCGCCGCGAGTTAATAGAGGTTTTAGTTAACTACAGCGCCGTTCAAGATTTTGAGGCCAGACTGGTGTTTGATGCCCACTATCGAGATACTCCCAGCGTTAAAGAAATTATTACTAAAAATTTATCGGTGTACTACACTGACTTCGGTCAGACAGCAGATACTTATATTGAAAAATCTTGTGCTAGTTTGCGCTACGAGTTGCGCTCGGTCAAAGGCAAAGGCCGCATGATTGTCGCCACCTCAGACCGAGCGCAGCAATTGACAGTAGTCGGCTACGGCGCTGAATGGATGTCCGCCGAACAACTAGCTGCTGACGTAGAATCCACAGCCCGCCGCAGCGAGCGCCGGCACAAATCTCGCAAACACAATTCCAGTCGCTTTCTGGCCAGTTCCCTCGATCCAGAATCCCAGCAGCGCCTCGCCAAGTTGAGAATGGGACTGCATTAGCTGCTGAAACCCGCTTGCTGTACGACAAAAAAAAAGTTTATCAAAGGCCTTGCCAAATCCAGTAAGTTCAGCTATTGTTAGTAAATGTGGGTAACACGCACTACCAATCCTCGGTAGCTCAGTGGCAGAGCGGTCGGCTGTTAACCGATTGGTCGTAGGTTCAAATCCTACCCGGGGAGTTAGTAAAAGTCTGAAGCTGGAAGTTTCCAGCTTCAGACTTTTAGCATTTTCACATCGATATCGATATTGTTGATTAATTAATCCGGCGATGGTTACATCCATTGCCAGTGCGATCGATATTTTGTAGTAAGGAAACGGCATTGCCGTCTCCTCACTCAATATTTCTCAATTACTTAGGGCCTTAATTCGCATCGCTGTGAGTGTGAATTAACTCACCTTCCATAGGTATGGAAATATTCAACTTAGACAACTCCGGGTTTAATATCGCCTTGACAATACCAGAACTCACCATCACCTCCAAACAACCAAGGGCTTGATGAAGAGCTACTCGAGCGTGTTGCACAGAAAAACGCTCCCCAAACACCAGTACAAGCTGCCGATAAATTTGTTCAATGTACTGAGTGCGGCTCAAAATGTCAATCAGCAAACCATAAAAACCGGTAACAGGCAACCGCTGACCGTTCTTAACATAACACTTGATCCTGTTAATTTCACCAGCATTATAAACAGCTACAAATTCAACATCAGCCTCCACTAGGTCTAACTGAAACACATTGTACGCCGAAAGTAGCCAAGGAACCTCCTCCTTTGAAAAGCGCTGCATCACCTGTTTCATACAACCCAAATCAAATCCTGCAATCACCGCTTGACCCAAAATATCATTCGTAAATCCACCTTGAGCTAACCACCGGAAAGCTTTTTCCGGGCTTAAATTCAAACCAGCATCCCGCGCAATTTCCCTTGAATGTTCTTGTAAATCAGTGAATTGACCGTTAGCAGCGTACCAATAATCGGCGAAGCGAATATGCTGTTCAACTCGGCTCCGTTGATTGTGGTCGTATTGAGATTTAAGCCAGTTGCCGTCGTATTTCTGCTGCTTTTGCTCTAATTCCAAAATCGTGTAAGCCAATTCACGGGCACCGGTATGAGCTAAAGTCATGCCCGCCGATAAAATCGGGTCAGCAAAACCAGCAGTTTCACCTACCAAAAACCAATTTTCTCCTACTGTTTTATCAGCCAAAAATGACCAATCTTTTGTAGTTTCTATCTTTCCCGTACTGGTAGCATTAGCGATTAACTTGTTGATGCGAGGTTCGCTATTGAGGGCTTCGGTATAGATATCCTCTGGTCGCTTTTTCAGTGACTTATAATGTTCCGCAGGGCAAACGAAGCCGATACTGGTGCGAGTTGGGCCCAAGGGAATGAACCAAAGCCACCCGTGACTCAAACTCATTACCTGTATCCGGGTGCCGCCAACGCCAATTTTATCTGACCATTCAGCGTTTGTCCAATAGTCCCAGATAGCTATATTTTGCAGTCGCGTCGGGCTGTGTGTCTTGACGCCCAAAGCTCGCCGCAGCACGCCAATGTGACCGGATGCGTCGATGTAGTAGCGGGCGGTTATTTGTTCTTGCGATCGCACGTGCAAAGCCGTAATCCGATCGCCCTCTGTATCTACTTTAACAACCGCAGTTTCTTCTCTTACCAAGCATCCCATTTCTTCCGCGTGCCGCAGCAAAATTTCGTCATATTTTGCTCGATCGACCTGGAAAGCAGTTTGCCGTCTCTGTCCCTCAAATTTAGCAGGCCGCTGTTCATCTTTAAACTGTTCAGGCTTGATAAAATTAAAATCCCAAGGCTGCGGATCTGTTCCCCAGCGATAGATTCCACCAATCTTAATCGGGAAGTCGGCTGCTTCTACTTTATCCCAGCATCCCATTTCTTGAAGCACATCGCTAATTTGAGGTAATTGGCTTTCTCCAACGTGATCGCGAGGGAATTTTTCTTTTTCTAGTATGAGCACGCTCAGATTGGGATTGTATTTCTTGAGCAGAGTCCCAGCAGTGGTACCAGCGGGGCCGCCGCCCACAATAACAACGTCGTAATGGCTCATATCAAATAGGGATAGTAGATGGTGAATTTGGGCATTGACGAGACAAGTGTCTAACTATTCAGCCTCGGAATAAGCGAGGCTGAAGTTGTTTTGCAACAGGTTTTATCCGGCTGTCAGTTTCTCATCTTCAGGTATTTGAGAACTGTGGGTAATATCCAAA